>NZ_AUTP01000194.1:0-30978 GCF_000498075.1 Pseudoalteromonas sp. TAB23 | reverse complement strand
CGGCGGCTTTGGGTTTTCGTTTGCCCCAGTGATAAATCACTTATATCACTGTTAAGGTAATTTAAGCTAAACATCACACCGTGGTGTTTATTGAGTTGTTTTTTACCACTTAATGAATAGCTTATTTTTTCATATACTGGTGCTTTTAGTTCAGTTTCATCTGTACTGCTTTGCTCTGCATCATCGGCTTGAATATAATGATAATTAGCCCAATCACTGTGGTTACCGCGTACACTAAAACTAAAGCTGTCATTGCCAAAGGTTTCCTTTGTTTTTGTATCCACTACACCGCCAGAAAAACCACCAAACTCTGCTGGTATATTGTGGTCGTACACTGTTATTGACTCAACTATATCAGAGTTCACATTCATGCTTTGCACACCCCCAGATACATCATTACTTGATGATGTTAAGCGGCTGTTACTGGCAGGGTCAATGCGGTTGTTATAGTTCATACCATCGAGTGAAAAGCCTGTTTGCCAAGGCTGAGCACCTGAGATAGATATTTCTGGAGCACTTATCTCCGCTAAACTTTCAATACTAAATGCATCGTTACTTAATTGCACGCCAGGTAAAAGTGCAATAAGTTCATTTATGTCACCATTTCCTTTAGCCGTTGCATCAATAAAGTTGCGGTCTAGATAAGATCGTCCAATAATCTCAGGTACTTCTATCCCTATGTATTGGCCTTTAACCTCAATATGTTCTATGGCTTCACATAAACGTTTTTTTTCATCGGTTAGTATACTGCAATCTTTAGGTAGTGAAGGAGTCTGCTTTTGCTCGGTAGCGCCATTAGCATTATGTGCAAGCAAAAACAGACACGCAAAAATATAACGTGTCTGCATTTTTTTCTCTTATTTATTAGCCAATTGGAGTGCTATCTTCGGTGTCAGTAATGCCATCGTTGTCTGCATCTTCATCTGCAGTTAAGCCCGATATAGCAATATCTTCATCAGTTACATTTGCTAAGAAAAAGTTAGGGAGTCCATCGTGGTCAGTATCAACACTGGCAACTCGGTTATCTCTAAAGTCATCTATGCTTGCAATTAATTCAGCCATCGTGGTGTACAGCTCAAGTTGGTCGGCTTCACCATTTACATCGTTAGTTACAAGCGCAGTTGCTAGGTCATACTCACCAAGTAGGGTATGTGCTTCAATTAAATCTTCCATAGCATCAATAATTACTATATCGGCTTGTGCTAAAATAAGGGTTTCAATACGAGCGACTAGTGCTGAGGTTTGTGTTTTCACACTACTATAGGTGCTGCGAAAATCAGTGATCGTACCTGCATTAGAGCCCATACTTGAAAGCATGCTGAAGCGTTCCCAAAAACCGGTTTTAGGTGCGCTAACTGAAATACTCTCATTTTTAAGGGCTTCAAGAATATCAAGTAGTTGGTCACTCGTTAGCGTGCTTAAGTTTTCGTTTACTTCAGCTATTGCACTATTAAACGTAGTTAAAGCTAAATTGGTAAAACCTGCATCAACTAAATATCCTAATGTTTCTAAACTGTATTCAAAACGCTCTTCAATATCTTCTAGCGCACTAATTTTGCTAAGTAATTGCGTATTTACAGCAGTAATTTCGTCGGTCAAACCACCACGGTCAAGTGATACCATTACATTGCTATGAACGGTAATTGCCGAGGTGTCGGTTAAAGTACGTAATGTACCTGAGCTCAGTTTGTTTAGCATAGTTAAGCAAGTATTTGCAGCAGCAGTAGTATCTGTACCAATTTCTTTGCTAATGCTAACCAGTAAACCACAACCATTAGAGCCAGCTAAATAAGATGCTGAAGACTCAGCGCTTATGTAATCGTCAGATGAAATAAACTCACCCGCATAAGTTAATACTTCCTTAGCTTGTTCAGTAAAACCGAACTGATACAACACTTTCGCTGTGCCTGCATTATTTGACGTTTCGATTAAGCTTTTGAAAAATTTATTATAATCGCCTTTTTCGGTAAAAAAGGTAAAAGCTTCAGCGGCAGCGTCGGACACAGAAGAACCTGTCATGATGCTTTCAGCCACGCTAAAGCTATACATAACTTGCTTAGCACCGCTAATATCAAAATCAGATGTTACTAGGGCAAATGCAGGGTTTTCCTCAAGGTCGTAAAGGGCTTCTATTAATCCTGCAAGTGTTTGTAGTGGGTAAGTATATGTCCCTAACGTGGCTTCAGAATATTCAGAGGTAGGAAAGTCATAGTTTTCATCTATGCCTGTTACGCCATAAAGTGACATTGCTAGGTTGACATATTCACGAGCTAGCTCAAGCGAGTTAGCACGAAATAAAACTTCAGCTGCCCATGCGGTATAAAGCGCTCTAATTTTTTCTACTTTCTGACCAGCAAATTCACCACTACCACCCTGAATTTGATACCCAGTGTTACTTGAAATATTTACAAGAGCAGCAGCAAAAGTTTGTGCTGTCAGTTTGTTGGTGTCAGAAGGATCCGCTGCATATACATCCAATGCACCTTCGGCTGCATTTTTAAACGCTGTTTGAAAGTAACCGTAAGTTGTTGAGTACTGCTCTTCACGTACAATTTCAGCATAGCTGTTAATAGTGTTTAGCAAGCTTTTAGCTTCGTCGGTTTGACCCACATCCATGTAATCATTCACTAAGCCAAGTAACCAAGATGCATCATTTCGGTTAATGTTTTCAAAGCCTTTTTCAGCTAAATATTGATTATAAGCAGCTAAAGCGCGTGAGCGATATTCTGCACCTTCTTCTATTTTGTTAATGCTATCTAAAGCAACACCTACATCTCTAAGACCACCAGCAAGTGCTGTTTGCTCATTAATGAGTAATAAATACTCTTGTGCGGTAGTTAAAAAACCAGCGCGCGCATAAGCTGCAGCTTGAGTTTGATAAATACTATAACGAGATAGTTCATCGTTAATATTTTCTGTTATTAAATCGGCTTGTTTTAAATGAGACTTATCTGAGCTGTAGTAGTAGTTACGTTTGTCTTCATTTGTTACATAAGAGGGGCTAAGTGAAATAGTCGCAGTTAATGGCTCACTTATAATGCCGTCGGTATAACTAACGGTAAATTCATCATTTTGCGTAGTGAGTGTTTGTGCCTCATAGCTAAATTCACCAGTTTCACTATTTATAGATATTACACCACTACTTGGCGGTGTAAGTAGCGTAATGCTCACTGCATCGCCATCAACATCACTAGTATTTATTTTACCTACACTTGTTGTTGAGGTAGTAAATGTAACATTAGTTGTTGAAATAGTAGGTTCATCATTAATGTTTTCAATAATAAAACGTACAACAACATTAGCGCTTAAACTGCCGTCACTTGCTGAAATAGTCGTGCTATCTTCACCAAAATAATCAGCGTGTGGTGTGTAAGTAAATTCACCATTAGCTTCTAATGTAATAATGCCGTTACTTGGAGATTGCGCCAAAGTATAACTAAGCGGGTCGTCGTCTGTGGCTGAAACCTGTCCTGAAAAAGCGGTATCTTCATTAAGCGTAAAACTTAAATTTGATTGGGTAAATAATGGTGCATTGTTGCCCGAGCCGCTTCCACAACCAGCTAAAGCGAGTGCGCATAAAATAGGGGGAAATTTAATGAGTTTGTTCATTATTGTTAATATTAGAAGTTAATGATGTTGCGAATGATAACGCATATCAATTGTATTTCATATTTAAAGATATGTATTTATCTCATAAATAAGAATGTTTATTTTAATTAGTATGAGTTTTAAGAGGTAAAGCTACATAAAAACAGAAAGATAAGTAACTAGTTTAAAAAGAATATTGCATTAGCTAGTTCTTATAAAATATAAAGGCCAGCTAAAATTAAACAGTTAATATCATTTAACCCCTCCTTAACCCTCGACCTAATAAGCTATGTGTAATAGTACGAATTAGGCATAGTTAAATGGTTTATTTTAAAAAGCACTCAACCGGTTTTTTACTTGCACTTAGTTGCACACTTGCTGCATGTAGTAGCCAGCCAAGCTATCAAGGTAATAGTACTGAGCAGTCGCTAAAGCAACATACAAACTGGCAGTACACGCAAAGTAACGCACAGCACGTAAATTACATTACCGATTTGGTGAATATAGAAGGGCTTGATTCGCTTATTGAGCAAGCTGTTACTAATAACCCATCGTTTAATCAAGTGCATGTTGCATTAAAACTAGCTTATGCACAGCGTGATGTAACCGCTGCAAGTCAGTGGTTTAGTGTAGATGCAGGATTTGACGCGCAGCGCAGTAAAACTGAAGGCACGCAATATAGCTCATCAGTAGGTATAAGTTGGGAAGCCGATATATGGCAAAAAATTGCTGACAACGTAGCCGCGCAAGATATGACTATTGCCAGTAATCAAGCTACGTATCAAGGCGCTAAAGACACATTAGTAGCGAGTGTTATTCGTACTTATTTAAATATTATTTTGCAGCAGAATTTGCTCGATATAGAGCAGCAACGTTTAGTTGTTTTACAAAATAATGAGCAAAGTATTGTAGAGCGCTACCAATATGGGTTAGGTGATTTAGAAGCGCTTGATACCGCCCGTACTAGCACGGCATCTACTCGCGCAACCATTGCCGATTATCAAGAGCAAATAGCAAAAGCAAAGCGTGCTTTAATGCTAATTGTAGGCACTGATAAACTTCAAAACCTGCCAAGTACATTAACACTGCCAAGCGTTATTGAGCCATTAAGTACATTACCAGAGCAAGATTTGGCGCGCCGACCTGACTTACAAAGTGCCTATTACAACATTCAGGCAAAGCATTACTTGGTTGATGTATCGTACAAAGAGCTACTACCGAGTATTTCGCTTTCAGCGTCACTGAGTGATTTAGCAAGCACGCCAAGCCAAGCATTATTAACTAGCCCAGTGTGGAGTTTATTGGGTAGTTTAAGTGCCCCCTTATTTGAAGGTGGAGCACTGCGTGCGCAAGTTGATATTGCAAAATTAAATGCCGAGCAAGCGTTTTGGCAGTACCAAGATACGCTGCTAAGTGCGGTAAACGAAGTTGAAAATGCACTCGGGCAGGAGCAATCATTAACCGAGCAACAACTGCAAATTAGCAATGCACTTGCCAGCGCTCAACGCAGCTTTAGTAACTACCAAAGTAAGTATCAACAAGGTTTGGTTGATATTTTAGATTTGCTAACAGTGCAACAAAAAGTATACGACCTGCAAGCCCAGCTTAGCCAAATAAACTACACCCTTTTAACTAACCGCATAGATTTAGGCCTTGCTTTGGGCCTTGGAGTATCGTTATGAAAATTTCGCCAATACCGGTTGTTGTAACGCTTGTTGCTATTGTTTGTATAGGGCTTGCTATTATGTATAACGGTCAAAAAATGGCTGAACAAGCAAATAGCCCACAACCTGCCGCTATTAAAGCTATTGCCCCAAATGTATCGGTAATTAATGCAGCTCCGAGCACTTATCAGGCTTATGTTAGTGGGCATGGTGAAGCTAAAGCGCATTGGTCACTTAGCTTAAAAGCGCAAGTTAAAGGCGAAGTAACCAGTATGAGCGAGCAATTTGCGACCGGTAACTTAATAACTAAAGGGCCAGTGCTTGCACAAATTGATGACACCGAATACTTACAGGCCCTAGCTAGCGCAAAAGCAACATTGGCTGATGCAAAACTAGCACTGCAAGAAGAACAAGATTTAGGTGAGCAGGCAAAACGTGAATGGGATCGCTCAGGCGTTACGCAAGCACCAAGCTCGCCGCTTGTATTTAGAACGCTGCAATTAGAAGCCGCGCAAGCTACGCTCGATAAAGCACAATATGCACTTAAAACCGCACAGCGTGATGTAAATAACACCCAGTTAAGTGCACCATTTGACGCTGTTATTTTAACGCGCGATATAGATTTAGGTACTTATGTAGGTATTGGCGATACGCTTGCCACGCTAAACAGTACCGACAAAGTAGAAATAACCGTGCCGCTTTCATTAAGTCAGTGGCAAAACCTAGCAAATAATAAATCAGGCGATGTTATTTTAACTGATGTAACCACTAATACTAAATGGAACGGTTATATTGCACGTTTTGAGCAACACCTTGATGACAGCTCGCGTCAGCGCAGCGTAATTGTTGCCTTAGATAAACCGTTTGAGCAAACAACGCCGTTACTGCCTGGCACATTTTTAGCGGTAGAAATTGCCGGTAAGCAGTTAACTAACGTAATAAAACTGCCTGCTTCGGCGGTATCTCAAGATGGCTTGATTTGGTACGTAAATGATCAAAATAGCTTAGTAAGCACACACGCTAATAAAGTATTTGAGCGTGGGGATTACGTATATATTACGCCAGTAGATGGTGCTAAAAATCTAAAAGTGGTGGCGCGCCCACTTGTTAGTTACTTAAACGACATGAAAGTAAATCCAATAGTTGAGGAGATACAATAATGAGCCCTCATCAACCACCTCAATTACCCAGTAATAATAACCCGCTGCACGGTATTATTAACTGGTTTGCAAATAACTCTGTTGCCGCTAACTTATTGTTAGTTAGTGTGATTGTAATGGGTATTATGTCGCTTACGACTTTACGTAAAGAGGCATTTCCGAGTTTAGAGCCAGATACTATTTCGGTATCGGTGGTTTACGACAGTGGCGATGCATTGCAAGCCGAAGAAGGAATAGCGTTAAAAATTGAAGAAGCGCTCGAAACCGTATCAGGTATTAAACGTATTACCTCTACATCCGATGCTAGCGGCAGCCATGTAAGTATTGAAAAAAGTACTGATTACTCACTCGATGAGTTACTTGTTGACGTTAAAAACCAAGTTGACGCTATTAATAACTTTCCGGCAGATGCCGAGCAACCTGTTATTGATAAAGCCCGTAGGCAAGATCATGCATTAACGCTGCAACTTTTCGGGGATGCCGATCGCCATACATTACAAAACCTGGGCGAAAAACTTAAAGCCGATTTATTAGCGCAATCAGGCATTAGCGACGTAGAGCAATCGGGTGTGCTCGACCCGATGATGTCCATAGAAATCGACGAAGGTAAATTACAAGCGTATGGCTTAACTATTAGCGATATAAGCGAGGTTATTAATAATGAGTCATCAAGCCCGCTTTCGACTAGTTTGCGCGATAGCAGTAAAATTATACGCTTAAAAGCCGCCGACCAAGCTTATTGGCAGCGCGACTTTGCCAATATTGTATTGTTGAGCACTGCATCAGGCACACAAATTAAGTTAGGCGATGTAGCCACCGTTACCGACTCATTTGCCGAAGGTAGCAACTCATTAAGCCGTTATAACCAACAAAATGCCGTAGGTGTTGAAATTTTAATGGGCGATAACAGCGATATAACTACCATTGTTGAACAAGCTAATAGCGTAATAGATAAATGGCACGAAAGCGGTTTATTACCCCAAAATGTAGAGCTTGAAAGCTGGCACGACAAAAGCACCATGATCACCGAGCGTTTATCGCTACTTACTAAAAATGCGGTGACCGGTATTATTATGGTGTTTGTAATACTTGCCATATTTTTAAATGTACGTGTAGCACTGTGGGTGGCTGGTGGGTTGCCGTTTGTATTTTTTGGCACGCTTTATTTTATGACCGATGGCTACACCGCACNCCTTTGGCTTTATTATGGCGCTGGGCATAGTGGTAGACGATGCCGTTGTTGTAGGTGAGAGTATTTACACCACACGTAAAAAACATGGCGATACATTAAATAATACAGTTTTAGGTACTATGAAGGTTGCTGTGCCAACAATATTTGGGGTGTTAACCACGGTGGCTGCGTTTGTAGCGCTTTCGAATGTGTCAGGTAACTTAGGTAAAATTTACTCTCAATTTGCCACTGTAGTGACCATTTGTTTACTGCTTTCGGTTGTTGAATCAAAACTTATTTTACCCTCGCATTTAGCCCACATTAGTACTAAACGCCAAGTTAAAAAAGGCTTAGCAGGTCTGTGGTCAAAAATACAACATGGTGCTGATAGTGGCTTAAACTGGTTTAGTAAAAACATTTACTGCAAGGTTATTGAATTTTCACTGCGCTTTAGATATGCCGTAGTGGCTGCGTTTATCGCCTTTTTTATATTAGTTATTGGCATGCCGATGACAGGCACAGTTAAAGTTGGTTTTTTCCCAAGTATTGCAGGCGACACCGTAACAGCTGATTTAGTTATGCAAAACGACGCCGCTTATGGGCAAACAAACACAAACTTACTAACGCTTGAGCAAAGTGCATTACAAGCTGAGCAAAACTTAATGACCAAGTTGAGCTCTGACAAAAGCGAAATAACCAGCCTACAAGTCATTAGTAGTAGCGACACCAGCGGTGAAGTAAGCGTTGAGCTATTAAACGAAGGCGCTTTTACAGCAAGCGAATTTGCTCAAGAGTGGCAGCGCGTAGCAGGTAGCCTTGAGGGCAGTAAAAAATTACAAATATTAGCCACGCGTAAAATGGTCGATAACTTTAAAGTTGAGCTTAAAGCGTGGGACGACGAAACCGTAATGGCGGCGGGCGTACTATTTAAGGAGCGCTTACAAAATTCCGCAGGCGTTAACGGAATAGACGACAACTTAAACCCAGGTCAGCCACAGCTTAAATTTACCCTAAATGCACAAGGGCGCGCGCTTGGCATGGATACAGCCAGTTTATCAAAGCAAGTACTGCAAGCTTTTGGTGGTGCAGTTGTACAGCGCTACCAACGTAATAAAGACGAAGTTAAAGTACGTGTACGCTACCCAGAAGATGCTCGTAAAACACCTGCCGATATAATGCAGTCGCGTATTCGCCTGCCTGATGGCACCGTTGTACCGCTAGTTAACGTAGCCACAGTAAGCAGTGAATATCAGCAAGATGAAATAACCCGCATTGATGGACTACGTGCAATTTATTTAAGCGCCCAAGTGGATAAAAACGTGATTGCTCCAAACGAGTTAGTTGCTAATTTAAAGCGCGACTTAATTCCTGAGTTAACACAGCAATTTCCTAACTTAAGTGTGTATTTTGCAGGAGAGGCAGAACAACAAAGCGAAACCACCAGCTCAATGAGCACTATGTTTGTAGCGGCTTTATTAGTTATTTACGTGTTGCTGGCTATTCCGCTTAAATCTTACATTCAACCTGTACTAATCATGGTGGCAATTCCGTTTGGTATTGTGGGCGCTATTTTAGGACATTGGTGGAACGACTTAACCATTAGTATATTGTCGTTAAATGGTATTTTGGCGCTCAGTGGCGTAGTTGTAAACGACAGCCTATTACTTGTTTCGCGCTTTAACGAACTAGTAAAAGAAGAGGGTATGAGCACGCACGATGCCATTGTTGAGTCGTGTACGAGCCGCTTACGTGCAGTGTTACTTACCTCAATTACAACTTACGCAGGCTTAGTGCCGCTACTTAGCGAAACCTCAATGCAGGCACAGTTTTTAATCCCTGCTGCGGCATCACTTGGCTACGGTATTTTGTTTGCCACGGTTATTACCTTAATACTTATACCGGCATTATTGATGATTCAAACCGATGCTAAACGCAGTATTGATGCTGTGCTAAAATCGCTAGGTGCTAAAAATAAAACGCAGGAAACAGCCTCTTAATGATAAACGTACTACTGGTTGAAGACGACATAGATTTGGCAACCACCATTGTTGATTATCTCGAAATTGAGTCAATAGAGTGTGACCATGCAAGCAATGGCGTAATGGGTTTAAATTTAATAGAACGTAATCAATATCAAATGATTATATTAGATGTAAACATGCCCAAAATGGACGGTTTAACCATGTGTAAAACATTGCGTGAGCAAGGCATTGATATACCAGTATTAATGCTGACAGCGCGCGATAGCCTCGACAATAAGCTTGAGGGGTTTGCAGCCGGCAGTGACGACTATTTAGTAAAACCATTTGCCATGAAAGAGCTAGTAGCGCGGGTTCAAGTATTAGCAAAGCGTAAAAGTGGAGAGGTAAAGCGACTTACATTTGCTAACTTAACACTTAATTTAACCGTGCATACAGCAACAGTGGCAGAGCACAGTTTAAAGTTATCACCCATTACTTTTAAGTTATTAGAAGTGCTTGTACGAGAGCAGCAAAAACCGGTAACCCGACAGGTAATTATGCAAGCAATATGGGGCGACGATCAGCCAGACAGCAATAGCTTAAAAGTGCATATTCATCATTTGCGTAAACAGCTAGAGCAAGCGCATTGCCAAGCCGTACTAGAAACAATACCCAGTGTAGGGTTTGCGCTAAAATTAAAAAATGAGACACAAGCATGAAAATTAGACCCAGCCTGAGGTTGTATTTTTTTGCCACCATGGTGCTTTTAAGTTCATTAATGGCAATTGGCTTTTCGTTTTTAAGTGTTAATTATTTTATTGATGGCTTAGACCGAGGGTTAAACGGAGTTATGTTTGAGCTTTCGCAAACCATTGAGATTGAAGATGGGCAGCCAAAGAATATTGTTGGATTTAATGTGGCGAGCCGTTGGGAAGACATGCCAGAAATAATACAGCAAAAATTTGAAGTAGCGCCAAATGAAGCCGGTGTACTACAAAAAGTGAAAGATAACACCTCATTGTTTACTATGCCTGCAGACTTGTTTTTTGTTGTTTACTATCAAAACCCAAATGGCGAGGCGCGTTATATATCGCGTATTATGCTTGAAAAAAATCGTCCTAACAGAATGGGAAGTGTAAAACCAATACACCGCATGACATTGATAGCCATTACTGGTTTTGCAGCCATTGCCTTATTTACCTTCTTTTTGTTTATGGTAATGAAAAAAATAGCTAAGCCAGTAGAGTCACTACGCGGTTGGGCTAAGTCGTTAAATCAAAAGAATTTACAAAACACGCCGCCCGACTTTACCTATAACGAACTAAATACCTTGGCAACGTTAATACGCAGTAGCTTGCTTTCTGCTCACGACAGCCTTGAGCGAGAACAGCGCTTTTTAAGTTATGCGAGCCACGAGTTACGTACACCAATTTCGGTTATTCGCAGCAACGTTGAATTACTTAACCGCTTAAGCGAAAAAGCCCCTTTAAGCGATAAACAACACCTTACACTGCAGCGAATAGAGCGCGCCGGTTTAACCATGAGCGATTTAACCGAGACGTTATTGTGGCTTAGCAGAAATGACGACCAGCAAAGTTCACCAGAGCCTGTAAACCTAGCCGAAAAAATAACGACCTTGGGTAACGAACTCGACTATTTACTCAATTCAAAACAAGTTGATGTACTTATAAATACCGATAACCAAAATACGACTATTAATACCGAAGCCACCGCATGCCACATTGTGCTTACTAACTTAATACGTAATGCGTATCAGCATACGCAACAAGGGCAAGTGCGAATTACTCAGCAGGGTAGCCGTGTGATTATAGTAAATAGCAGCGAACAAACTGATACGCCACACACTGCTAATAACACAAACAAGCCTGCCAATATTGGCTACGGTTTAGGATTAGAGTTAAGCGAAAAAATAATAAAACGACACGGTTGGGTATACGAAGTAAACGACATGCCTGGGCGTTATGAAGTGGTGGTTGATTTTAGTTAATAGGCTTTTTTTACATTCAAAAATATTTAATTTAACGCTGAGAATATAAAAAACTTAGTGATAGTAATGTGTTAAGTAATTTGCTAAAACTATAGGTAAGAAAATATGTGAGCGTAACGCGAGTAGAAATGCGTGTGGATCGACCACTATCAAATAATTATGTGATTAAAAAGCAAGGAGGCGATATGCCATTTGGTGATTTACTTAAAGATAAAGTTAGAATTATGCGGTCTAGTGGCGAAGAGCATGATGATATTGCTGCTAGCGTGCAGAAAAATAAAATTTTCATTCATAGATCTGATGTATTAATTGAAGCTGGTGATTTTATTGAACGTACTATGTCAAATGGTGGCGTTGAACTTTATGAAGTTGTCGATCCTGGTTTTCATGAAAAAATGGGTGGGCTTCCTTCTGGCTATCAAATAGATGTAAAAAAGATGAATAAAAATTTTTCTCCTAAATCTCATTATCCATCAGTTTCCAATGAAACGAATAAGAAAATATTTATAGTTCATGGGCAAGATGAATTAGCAAAAGTTACCTTAGCAAGGTTCATAGAAAAAATTGGTTTAACACCAATTATTTTGCATGAGCAGGCTAGTTCAAGCCAGACGATTATTGAAAAAATTGAATCTTACGGCGATGTTGGTTATGCAATAGTGCTTTACACTCCATGTGATGTAGGAGCTAAAAGCGGTGACGATTGTAAACCAAGGGCTCGCCAAAATGTAGTTTTTGAACATGGCTATTTTATTGGACGATTGGGACGAAGAAAAGTTACTGCGTTGGTTAAGGGAAATATAGAAACTCCAAATGACATTAGTGGAGTCGTTTATAATGATTTTGATGATCGTGGCGCATGGAAAATGGACGTTATCAAAGAGCTACAGCATTCAGGATATGAAGTTGATTTAGCTCGTGCGTTATAAATCACATAACAAGCATAAAACAGAAAAATGACAGTTGACTATTTCTAATTAGATCAAAATTTTGGTGAATTATTATTCACCTTCTATAGACTTACATGGAGTGTTAATTCATATGTTCAAATTCATAATTATTTTAATCTCAATTACTTCTTTCAATGCCTTGGCTGCAGAGAAGGTTAAACTTGGAGTTGTGGGGAACGTTGGCGCTGATGGTTTTTTTAGCCCGACGGTAACATCATTTGTTATTGAAAAAGTAGAGCCTAATTCACCCGCTGAAAAAGCAGGGATTGTTGCTGGGCAGAAAATAATTTCTATAGAAAATTGTAAAATTCCAGGCTGCCCTGCCAGTGAAGCAAAAGAATTAATGCGCAAGGAGTCTGGAGAGATTTTACAGTTACTTTTAGAGAATGAAGATGGTAGCCAAGTACCTTTAAAAATCCTTATGAATGCTTGGTAAACCTAAGATGTTTTTAAAATACCTAAATATCCCCAGCCTATAAAGCATGGTTATTCCCAAAGCGTGGGTTTGTGTAAATGAACTAGGCGCAGTAAATGTTGGCAACGTTAGCGAGCTTTTGGAGTACTACTTACTCGGTTTATATGTAGGTTACTGATTAAAGTAATTGGGATAGATTAAAAAGGTTTGATCAGTAATAACCTTATTTAATTAATGAATACATTGGTATTGCGTTAAATACGGCAATACCAATGATTATTAGACTAAAGCTTATAGATCGCTGCGCCAGCCCATGCCAGACTCTTCCATTAAACGCTCGTACACGCCTTCTATGTTAAGCGGTAACCATGCATCAAACTGTTTAAAGTCACTAAATTGGTCTAACTTTACATTTTTTTTAATTTCGTCAAGTGTATTACCGGCTAAAACGCCTGCTGTTACTTGGCTATATAAAAGCTCTAAATAACTTAAGTAACGTGCTACATCGGCTTTATTACCCATATCGGCATGTCCGCCTACAAAAGTATTAAAGTCATATTTGAGTACCGCTTGGGTTGAGTTAATCATGCCTTGAATATCGTAACTCCACAGTTTTTGCCACGGCATTCTGCCAATAACAATCCAATCAACTACAAATAACGTTTTTTGCTTTTCGAATAATATACTAACCGAACCACGACCATCGTTTGGACCGTGGTAGTTAAGCTTTACTGTGGAATCACCAAGGGTAAGTAGTAGCTCATCATCAAAAGTAAGGCTGGGCGTTACTGTTTTCATTTGTGTGTTTTTAATATCTTGCGCAGCGAGTTTATGCGCTATAAAAGTGGTGTGCGGGCTTTTAAATACCTCGGCGCCGTAAATATGATCGCTGTGATTATGGCTATAAATTACATATTTTACAGGCACGTTAAAGCGAGTTTTAATTTGCTCGTTTAACCATGTGGCGGCTTTTTTATTAAGTGGGTCGGTAACAATTGCGCCCTCAGGAGTGATTAAAAATACTGAGCGGTGTCTGTCGTCTATAAAGCGGTGTAAGCCATCCCCTAAGTCTTCTATTTCATAGGCTTGTGTGGCAAAGCCTATAAACAATAGGGCTGTGGTTAGTAGTTTTTGTAGCAAGCGGGGCATACACCATTCCTTTAAAATTGATTAAATTAATAACGCTATTAAAAGAAGAAAGCATAAAGCTGTAAAAAATTTCAGCTGTTAGTTAAATTAAAGCTTAAACCTAAGCCTAAGCCTAAGCCTAAACCTAAACTTAAGTCAAAGGATCAAATATAAGGCATAAATAAAAAGCCATTATAAAAATGGCTTTAGATAGGTTGGTTGGGTTTATCTTTGTGTTAGTTGTTGGTTTATTTCTTCAAAGATACTGGCATCATCTATGGTTGAAGGTATTTGTAGCTCTTCGCCATCAACTAGTTGGCGCAAATTTTTACGCAGTATTTTACCCGAGCGTGTTTTGGGCAGCCTATCTACGCTAACTATATTTTTAAGGCACGCAATAGCGCCAATCTGATTACGAACACTTAAAACAAGCGCTTGTTCTACGTCGGTACTTGAGCCCATAAAATCATTTTTAAGCACGATCATTCCCATAGGGAGTTGCCCTTTTAGGGGATCGTTTACACCAAAAACAGCGCATTCAGCAACAGCAGGGTGCGCGGCAACTATCTCTTCCATTTCGCCGGTAGAAAGCCTATGTCCTGCTACATTTATAACGTCGTCGGTTCTGCCCATAATAAATAGGTAGCCGTCTTCATCAATATAACCGCCATCGCCAGATAAATAATAACCTTCGTATTCATTTAGGTAGCTTGCTTTAAAACGCGGGGTATCTTGCCAAATAGTTGGTAGGCAACCCGGTGGAAGTGGCAGTTTAATTACCACGGCGCCTTGCTCGTTAGCTGCGCATTCATTGCCATCCATATCTAATATTCGCACGTCAAAACCTGGAGTAGGCACGGTAGAGCTGCCAGGTTTTGTTGCTAAGTACTCAAGCCCTACAGGGTTACAAGCAATAGCCCAGCCGGTTTCTGTTTGCCACCAATGATCGAGCACTGGCAGTTTGGTTTTTTCTTTAAGCCACTCGTAAGTGGGAGGGTCTAATCGCTCGCCGGCTAAAAACAAACGTTTTAAGCTTGAGGTATCGTATTGATTAAAACCATCGGCATTTGGATCTTCTTTTTTAATTGCTCTAAAGGCGGTGGGGGCACTAAATAATGCATTTACTTTATATTCTTCAACCACGCGCCAAAATGCACTGACGTCGGGGGTTTTAACCGGTTTACCTTCATATAATACGGTCGCGCAGCGATACATTAGCGGCGCGTAAACTATATAAGAGTGCCCAACTACCCAGCCAATGTCAGACGCTGCCCAAAATACGTCGCCGGGCTTCATACCATAAACGGTTTCCATGCTGTATTGCATTGCCACTGCGTGACCGCCATTTTCGCGCACTACGCCTTTGGGTGTACCTGTGGTGCCTGAGGTATATAAAATATAAAGCGGATCGTCACCATTTACAGGCACCGGATCTGCGCTTGCAGCCGTTTGCATTGCCTGAGTCCAATCTATGTCTCGTTTAGGCTCAAGAGTGGCCCTGACTTGTGGACGCTGATAAATAACGCAGTGATCTACTTTGTGCGCAGCAAGCTCTATTGCGTTATCAATAAGTGGTTTGTATTCAATAACGCTGTTTACTTCAACACCGCATGAGGCGCTAAGTATAAGTTTAGGCTTGGCATCATCAATGCGTACAGCCAATTCGTGTGCAGCAAACCCACCAAATACCACAGAATGAATAGCACCAAGGCGAGCGCACGCCAACATACCAATAACCGCCTGTGGGATCATTGGCATATAAATAACAACGCGGTCGCCTTTTGTAACACCTAACGATTGTATGACGCCTGCAAATTTAGCAACTTCTTGTTGTAGTTGTGAGTAGCTATAAGTTTGCTTTGTATTAGTGACTGGAGAGTCGTAAATCAGTGCAGTTTGCTCGCCAAATCCGGCAATAACGTGTTGGTCTAGCGCTAAAAAACTGGTGTTTAATTGCCCGTCGCTAAACCAATGATAAAGCCCGTCGTCGTCTTGTGTGTATGCTTTTGTGGGGGTTTTATACCACGGAATATTTTTACTTTGTTCGAACCAAAATTGGGCTGGGTTTTGCTTAAAGGCATTATATTGCTGTTTATATTTGCCTGACATGTAAGGCTCCTAAAGCTAAATTTGTGTGTGAGAGACCTTACAAAATGTAGGCTTTTTTTAGCAAGCAAGCTATTCGACCTTGGTCGGTTAAAAGTTAATCAACACACTGGTTTTAAAAATACAAAATTGACAATACAAAGCGTGTGGTTCAGCATGGCGGGCAGTAAAAATAAGAGAAAATACGATATGAGTAACGTAGTAAGAGTTGGTGTGGCGGTTATCATAAAGCATCAAAACACAATTTTACTAGGTGAGCGCATTGGCGCGCATGGTGCTAATACATGGGCAACACCTGGTGGGCATTTAGAGTTTGGTGAAAGTGTTGAGCAATGTGCAATACGAGAAGTGTTTGAAGAAACAGGTTTAAAGGTAAGTAAAATTACTAAGCTTGATTTTACCAATGATATTTTTACAGCAGAGAACAAGCACTATATTACGCTGTATGTAAAAGCTGACTTTGAAGGCGGAGAGCCTGAGCGTAAAGAGCCTAATAAATGTTTAAAGTGGCGCTGGTGCGATATTAATAATCTACCAACGCCACTGTTTACATCACTAAAAAATTACTTATCTGAGGCTGTACTAGCCTAGTTATTTTGTTGGCGGTGTCGCTGGGCTTAACTCTAGTTTACTAAAGCTTACTTGAGCGTAATCGCCATTTTGTTTATCTGTAGTCCAATCGCCAGTACCTAAACAACCTGGGTACCAAATACCTTTCGCGCTTTTAGTACTACATTGGTTATAAGCGCCGGCTTTAAAGTAATGCCAATCTGCAGCGTAGCCATGTGGATGGTCTTTTTCGTCCACTTTGCCATAAGCATCTACGTTATTACCTAAGTTAATAGAGTAGTTAACGTCTTCTTTGCCTTGTGCGCTAAATGTAAGGTGCATAACATTTTTATACACATTTACCGTGTAGCTAAATTCTTCACCTAGTGCGATACCGGCACTGCCAGGCTCGTTAGGGTTTTCCCATGTATTACCCCAAACTGGGTAAGTAATGTCTTTACGGTCAGGATTCGTTTTAGGTAAATTACGTTCGTAGTTCCAAAAAACTGAGCCTGTTTTGTGCCCAGGCCATTTTTTGTAATATATTTTAATTGGTTCATTGCCCCAGCCATAACCAAGCTTGGTATCAATAAGTGCCTGATCTTTACCCGCGTGAATTTGTCCTACAACAACCGAGTAAGCTGCTTTTTTATCAGGATCAGTCGCACGTAGCGCAACGTGATCTACTTTTAACGTTGCTTCCATTTTTCCACCAACAGAACCAAATCGGTCAGATAGCGGGTGAACAGCTAAAGCAAAGTTGTTTTTAGAGTGTTTAGTTTTAATTTTAGTATTTGATCCACGGATCATTTGTCTAAGTTCACTACGGGTATTAGTAGAGTTAGCACTTGTAAGCGCTTTATTAGGGGAGGTAAATACCATGTAGCCTTTTTCATCAAGGTAGAAAAAATCAGGGTGTGCGTAAGTCTGAATTTCTTCTACATCTATTTCATCAATTTTACCGTCGTTGTTTAAATCAACTGGTACATTTATTTTCCAGTGAGATAAATCAAACTTTGTTGCAGGTACCGGTGCATCGCTTTGCTGATTAGTGCTTTGGGTACTTGAACAAGCGGTAAAAAGTAAAGGGGTGATAACGGCTAAAGCCGTAAGTTTAAATGTGGATGTATTTTTTATCATTATTGTCTCTGTGTGATGAAGTAAAAATTGTGCGGTACAGGCATCGCTTAATCTCAATCTAGCATACCAATTTAACAATTAAAACTTACCAATTAGTAAAATTAAATATTTTTAAAATGATTTATTGTTATACCAATTTGGTTGAGGTGTTTTTTAACGGCTTTTATGGAGGTGTTTCCGGTATGTATTTTTTATGTGCTTGGCTATTCTCTTAGTGATATTTAACGTAGATTTTGGCGCTAAGGTGTAGTCTATTTTTTGGGGGGGAGGAGATTTTTAATTTTGTAGTTTGCTTTGCCGCGTTTAGCAAATAACTAAATAACCACTGCCAATAACTAATGCCGGGCTTTAACTATGGTTAGTGCTGCAAGTTAGTCGTGTTTGGTAATAAAAGTTGCCACTTGTTTAAAATGGCATGATATTCACCATTTTCTTTAATATTACTTAATGCGTCAGAGAGTGCTTTAGCTGTTTTAGGATTAAGTTGATTACTTGCTGCAAAATTAAGTGAGGAGGGAAGATCGCTTAAATGAATTCGTTTTGTTATTAGGCTAGGATCGAGTCCTAGGCTTTTTAGCTCGTTATTAAGTGTAAGTGTATTAGTTACTACAAAGTCGATCCGGTTTTTATAAAGCATTTGCCAAAGTTGATTATAGTAACTGACCAGTATTAAATTGTTATTTTCGGTAAAGCCTTTTTGCTTTAAGTAGGCTTCGCTCAGGTAGCCACGAATGGTTGCTACTTTATACTCTTTAGCAAAATTTAAGTGAACAACTTCATCTACATGGCTTTTTAAGCTAATTAAATAAGCATCTGCAAAATACACTTCGCCTAACCACGTATATTTATTAATCCGCTCTGGGGTTTTTAACAAAGACAACATTATGGCGTTGGTATTTGTTTTATGCTCCTTAAAAACGCGGGCCATAGGCATTATTTCAAAATTAGCGGTTAAGTTTGTTTGCTTCACAACTGCTTTGGCAATGTCGACTAAAGCGCCGCTTACTTCACCTTGCTGATTTTTAAAGTGATAAGGAGGAAGGTCTTCAGCTATAAAAGTAACCGAATCGGCGTTACACAGGGGGCTATATAAAATAAATACAAAAGCACTTAATAAAACACGCAAAAACATAAAAAATCTTTTAAAGCAATAATACACCTAGTGTAGAGAGTATTAACTAAAACATATATATATTATGTTTATATAACGTAAATAATTTGCACTTATTTGGCTGTGCTTGCTGTTTTGTATTTTATAAATTGTAATGGCGAGCATTTATGCCAGCGTAAAAAAGCTCGATTAAAAGAGCTTTGATCTTTAAATCCTAAAATATTAGATAAATCAGCAAGTGGCATGCTGGCTATTAATGTATCTGCACGTTTTTTACGTTCTTTTTCGAGTAGCTGAGCAAAGGTTAAGTTTTGTTGTTTTAAGCGTCGTTGTAGCGTTCGGGGTGTTAAATTAAGCGCATCAGCTATGCCTATTAGGTTGCAGTTTTGCAAGGTAGTTTTAGCTGTAAGTAACTGATTAACTTTATCGTCAATACACTGCTGGCTTTTAAAGTTAGAGAGTTGCTGCTCTGACAATTGCTTAAAAGTAGAATTAATAATGGCGTTATCGGTTTTAAAGGGCAGCGTCAAATAATCGCTCGGAAAGCTAATTTGATTATATTCAGCACTGCTTTTTACAGGGCATTTAAACCATGATTCAAGGGCGCGCCTTTGCGATGGCAACCAATTATAAGTGAAACTAATACTACTTGGCGAAAGCGTTAAATTTATTAACTGGCGAATTACACTTACCCACGCGGTCATGTTTCGTAAAACAACATGCTCATTACAACTTTGGTGAGCAATCCAACGAATAGTTGCTGTATCAGTATTTAGTTCAAACTTGGCTTTACCAATATCAGCCACCAAGCTGTCGTAGCTTAACAATGCTTTAATGGCACTGCTTAAGTTATCGCTTGATTCAATTAAGTAACCTAAAACGCCGTAGTCAGCAGTGCGAATTTGCTGACCTAGGGTAAAACCAAAAAGAGGATCGTTAAGTGTTTTCTTGCCATAAACTAATAAAGCATTGTAACTATTTAAACTAATACGCGGCGCTAATTGATGGGTACGCTGATTACTAAATTCGTCAAAGCTAATAGCGTGCAAAGCCGTTTTAGTATTAATGCCTTGCGCTTGTAAGTAATCAAGAATACTTGAAAAGTAATGATCAGCCAATGTGTGCATTTGTCATCTAAAGCTAAAAAATAGTCGTGTATTAGCAAGTTTGCCACGTTAAATTTTTATATGCTAGTTGAATGCCTAATAACCTCTTGCTGTAAAAATGATACTTATAACAATTAAACAAGCGCTTAATGCACAGCCACAGCAAATAATAAGCACACTATTGGATCATCAACAGTTGCATCGATTTTTTAATGCCAAATTTACGCTGCTACAAGCACAAGACGAAGGGCAAATAGAAGGCGGAAAAGGAGCTGTTAGGCAAGTGAAAATAGGTAAAATAACTTTTTCAGAGCAAATAATCAGTGCCGATCAAAATCAGATCAGTTACCAAATAGTAGGCGATAAACCAGTAGCTAATCATCGAGGCGACATATACCTCAGTGCAAATAAAGACATCAATACTTTAGTTACCGAACTTAACTATTGCATAAGCTGCTCAGCTCCATGGTGGATGCCAAATGCATTACTTAAATATGTTATTACAAAAGATATAACCCAAGCGTTAAACAATTTAAATAATTATTTTTTGGCGGGTAAAGTATGAACTCAGAAATTATTTTGCTCGCTCTTAGCCCGTTATTTTTGATATTTGTTTGCTGTGAGTTTATTAAGTTTAAGTGCTATTACGACATAAAAGATAGCCTAGCAAATACAGTGTTAGCGCTATTACACCAAGGCGCAGATGCTATTGCGTTACTGCTGTTAATGCCTTTATTTAATTGGTTGTATGACTATAGATTGTTTGATATTGAAGTGAGTGTGTTAAGTATTGCATTTGCATTTTTACTACAAGATTTTTTGTATTATTGGTTTCATAAAGCATCGCATCATATTCATTGGTTGTGGGCTGCACATGTGGTGCACCACAGCTCAACTAAAATGAATTTCACCACCGCATTTAGGCAAAGCTTAATGTACCCCGTAGCCGGTATGTGGGTGTTTTGGCTACCTATGATTTTAATTGGATTTGAACCGCTAACAGTATTTAGCGTGGTTGCATTAAATTTGGCGTATCAATTTTTTGTACATACTCAAATAGTGGGTAAGTTAGGCTGGTTTGAAAAAGTATTTAATACGCCTTCGCATCACCGAGTTCATCACGCAATAAATACAGGCTACCTTGATAAAAACTTTGCAGGTGTACTTATTATTTGGGATAAGTTATTTGGCACCTTTGTAGAAGAAGATAAATCAAAGCCTTGTAAATACGGCATTATAGGGCAGCTTAATAGCAATAACCCAGTCGTTATTACGTTTCATCAGTGGGAGCACTTATTGAAAAGTGTTTATAAGGCATCGGGAATAAAAGCTAAATGTAGAGTGCTATTTGGCTACCCTACAAGTAGCATTAAATATAAATAATATTGAGAAAGTTAAAAGTAAAACTGCATAGCTAAACTCATTGATGAATTATGGCTATGCCATTGAGCATGCTGTACTTTGCTGCGCAGCGATACATTGCGAGAAACAGCGTAATTCCATGTTATAGCTATTTCGCTGTGCTTACTTGCTGCGTTATCAGTTAGCCATAATATATTGCCAGTTAAAGCGAGTTTATGGTTATTGCTTATTTGCCAAATTACACCGGCTTCGCTGCCTATTCCAGTACTAAGTCGGTCGGTTATATCGCCTGTATTTAGCTCAAATTGACCAAGAATATAGCCGTGTAGATTATTAGGATCGCCATAAGATTTACCATAGCCTCCTTTTGTAAAAAAGCGGCCTAAACGTTTATTGTCACTTGGTTGTCGGTCAAAGCCCATTTTAAAGTTCCACGACCAGCTATCAAATACGCGGTTATCGGGTGCAAGCGACATAGCATCTAATAAGTAAAAATGTTCAATATCTGCATTTCCTTCGTCAGTAATAGCGGCTTCCAAATCAAAAAAACTAATTTGTGCACCCGCTATAAAACCTTCAGGCCTATCTAATAAGTCATGATACGCAAGCCTATAACCAAAATTTGTAAGGTTTGCTTGGTTATTATTTTGTACCCTACCTAGCGATACTTTAGAAGAACCATGACCTTGCTCTGGGGAAGCAATAGGGCGGCTTGGCTTAGTAAATGGCGAAGCTACTTTATATTTGCTGCGCATTAGGAGTAGCTTAGTTAGTCGCGGGGCAATTTCTTCACGATTTAATGCTTTATCGTAAAATTCAAAATTTAACCATTCATACGCCATTTCTAAAATAGCGACTAATTGCGACTGTGAGTAATTACGAGTATTGAGAGAGCCACCTTGCATTAACTCTCTTGCATCATCAAGTTGTTCGTCAGTCATTTGAGTAGAGTAATGGTAAAGCTTAGTACCAAAAGCAGGGCGGTAATTAGGTGTTTGTAATAAGTTGTTATTTCTTAGTACTGCAACGGTATCTGATGGAATAGCTTGCATATTAAATGACGATGTTAAATCAAGGTCCTCTTGTGCAAGTTGTAATAATGCAAGTAATTGGTAAGAGCAGTTTTCATCAATAAAAAAGTAATCGAATGTAGCTAATTGTAGCTCCCATAAGTGCAATAAAATAAGCTCTACCTGTGGCTCTGATAAATTAAGTTTGTATTCCCAAATATCACGAGATTCTAAATCATTATATTCGCGTACTTTTTTATAGTATGGCATAAGTGAAAACTTACCTGGATAGCTGCCAATCAAGCCTTTTAGTGCATACATAGCTGCGTTATCTGAGCCGTCTGGTTCTGCTGCAAAATTAACTGCGAATGCGAGCAACTCTTTATGGCGAGTCTGATCTTTTGCATCAATACGAAGTAAAGTGTGGCCAAACATTGATGATGGGCTATTCATAAATGCAGTTGGAAAAACTAACGTAACCCCTTTAGGGTTTATTATTTTTTGCCACGCCTGTAGCTCTGGGCAATTAAGTTCGGGCCAGTTATTTTCAATTTTTGTTTTTAGCCATTTATAACGTGCAGGAAACTGACAACGATATTGTGTTGTTTTTGGGTCAGTATTTTTACCACTAAATGCGGCTATAGTGGCTTTAAGTTCGTCATATGGGCTTGTTTTACCTGTAGGAGATAAAAAAAACTCAGCACTGTCTACTTCACTTTTCCAATCACCTAATGTGGCCAAGCGGTAGTGACCTAATTTAAGCCAGTAAGGGTGTGTTGCTAATGTATTTGTTTCAATACTTTGAGCGTTTGAGTAAGTACTAAAAAGAGCGAGCAGTAAACCAAATAATATTTTTTTCATAATCACTAAATTACAAAAGCCGCTAGAGAAATACTCCAGCGGCTTTATTTATACGTATAAAACCGGCTAATTTAGCTGATTAAGAAAGAGTATAAGAAGCAAGTTGTGCGTTACTTGCAAGAACAGTGTTTAGGTTTTCTAAAACTGTTTGTGAAGTCACGTTTTCAGAAGTAAATACTGAAGAAAACTGTGCTTGAGCAAGCTTATTGAACGCTGCTTTATCTTGATCTGCAACACCCCAAGCTTCAGCTAGAGTAGCTAAAGTTTCGCCTTCACCTTTTGACATATCACGAGCAAGTTGCTCCATGTTACCGTCAATGAATAAAGCGATTTTTTCTGAAGAAGTTACTGTACCAGTACCATCACAACCAAGAGTACCAAAAGTGATACCAAAAGTTTGGTTACCAGATGTACCATTTGTTGTAGCGCCTAAAATTTTAACGCCTTTACCTTGCTGACCAGCAAATAACATAGAACCAAGACCACAACCAATATCTTGGTCAGCCATTGCGTTTGAGAAAGGAAGTAAAGATAGAGCTGCTACTGCGATTAGTTTTTTCATTTTCATAAATCCATATATGATTGTCTTTATTTAGGGTAAATAAAGTTCGCGGAAGATTCTAACAGACTTGCAGAAAAAAGGAACAGGTTAAAACATGAATATTTTACACTCTAATTTTTAAATATATTAAAGTTAATGTCAGGATAAAAATCAGCCTAGTTTCCACTTTTTATTGAACTGGTGGCGGTTTTTTACTTCTTGGGGCACCTAATAAAATACAAGTATGGCAAATACATACAGATAAAAATGCACTAATACCCAATGCACCGCCATAGCCGTCAAGTTTTGGTACAAGAAATTCAAATAAGATTGAAAACAAAATAGATGAGCTTGCTACAGTATAAATACCAAATCGATGTGGGGCGCTCATACCTATGAATGTGCCGCCAAAAAATACAATTGCGTATAAATCGGGGTTCAAATTTAAAGCGCTAAAAATTAAATAAGCAATAATAGAAAGTGAAGACGACGCTCTAACCCCGTCAAAGCGACTATGCTTAGCTAAATAAAATGTTAAAAAAGCCCCAAGCAGTACAAGTAATGGATATTCAATACTCATAATACAATTCCTTTGGCTAATACAAAAAGTGCCACGCTTGCAAAAGCTACGCTGCCAAGCTTGCCACCAAAACCTGTAAACATATTCATAGTAAGCACATACAAACTTGAGCCAATAAGCGAAATAATAGCAATTTCCCAGTAACTGGTAATTAAATGAGTTGAACACATGCCTGCAAAGCTACCAGCATAAATTGCAGCATACGGATGGTTTTTATAAAGTGCAGGAAAAGGAATAAACGAGCCAATAAGTCCCGTTAGCGCAGCAGAAATCACTAAAGGTAATGCAAAAGTAGTGTGCATAGCAAAGCAAGCTACAAAGCCTAAAAAGAAAGTGATGAATTTTAAAAATAAGAATTTAATCATAGCGGCGCATTTTAAACTAATCCTTTTGCGCTTTCTAATACTCTCTAACAAATAAATGTTATAAGTAATTACAAACTTTAAAAGCGTGTTTTTTAAACGGCTTTTAGGTATTAAATATGCTTAATAGTGCCGCTGTTAATGTTCTATAAATCACAAGTTATGTATAATGGCGATAATTTAATGTATTAAAGTGTTAACCAAGGGTTATTTATGTCTAACTGTTTACATCTGGCTATTCCGGCTGGCGATTTAAAAGTGGCTAAAGCGTTTTATTGTGACGTACTAGGCTGTAAAACGGGTAACAGTGAAGAAGGTCGCTGGGTAGATATAGATTTTTGGGGTAATGAACTTACCTTGCACCAGAGTGTTGAGCGCTTACCAACAGTTCGCCATGATGTAGATATGGGAGCTGTGGCAGTACCTCACTTTGGGATTCACTTATCTGAAGATGAATTTAACGGGTTAAAAACACGTATTGAAGATGCGGGTATTGAATACTTAGATAAACCATACCGCCGTTTTATTGGTGATGAGTTTGAGCAAGAAACGTTTTTTATTGAAGATCCAAATGGCAATGTGCTTGAAATGAAAACCATGGTAAACCCAGAGGTTTTATTTAAAAAAGTATAAATGCTGTTGTTTAAGTTAAGCTAAAAAAACCACTTTAATAAGTGGTTTTTTTATAACTATTAATCAGTGTTTTGATAAATTAGTTAATATTTACAGGTGAAAAAAATTACACTACATGCATGATTTTTATTCACTCTACAATGTAGGTATAGACACGTAGACTTAATTTCAACTCTCATACTTTATTGTTATTTATGCTGCTTAAACTCATAATTGCACCTTTGCTTATTTTACTAATAACATTCGCCCAAAAACGCTTTGGTAGTTTTGTTAGCGGCATAATTCCTGGCTTGCCTATTACCTCTGGGCCTATTTCTTATTTTATAGCATTAGAGCAAGGTAAATTATTTGCAGCTAACTCAGCGGTGGCCTCTCTTTATGGTATGAGCGGTATAGGCTTATTTTGTTTTAGTTACTTGGTTGTATCACGAAGATTTGGAATGCTTAAATCGCTTTTTACAGCGTTGAGTATTTGGTGCGTATTTAGCGTTATTACTTTATTTTTACCAGTGAATATTATTGTGGCGAGTGTGGTTTCACTTTGTATTTTACTCGGTTTAACTATTATCTCTACAAAGCTAAATATATCAGTTGATGCAAAACCATTAAATGCTCGCTGGGAGCTTCCGGTAAAAATGATATTAGTGACGAGCTTTATCGTGCTTGTTACGTTTATATCGCAGCATATAGGGTCTGCATGGAGCGGGTTAATATCTACCTTTCCGGTTATTTTAGCGGTAATGGGCAGTGTTGCCCATTTTAGTGACAAACAAGCCTNGCGGTATTATTGGTTCATTAGGTGGGTGTGTATTTTTTGCGGTGATTGCGTTTATGTTAAAACATAACTTTATGATTTGGCAGGTGTACGCAACAGCTGCCATTTGCTCAACGTTATTTACTATTATTTTTAGCCAATTTATTAATCGCCAATTTACCAAGCAAGTTATGCTAGACACCAAAAAAGCAGTGCTTAAGATTGACTCGCTCGGTTAACTTACATCTCTAAAGCCATTACCTAGTTATGTAGTTGAATTAACATTTCACTGGGGGTTTTATTAAAGTGGCGTTTAAATTCGCGGCTAAATTGCGATGGGCTGGTATAGCCAACCTTTAATGCAGCTTCGTTGGCTTTGCTTCCACTACTGGTTATAAGCTCTTTAGCCTTAGCTAAGCGTACTTTTTTTAAATACTGCAAAGGTGACTCAAACGTTACTTGCCTAAAAGCACGATGGAACGACGATACGCTCATGTTTACATCTTCAGCCAACCCCTCAACTGTAATTTGATTGGCATAACTACTGTGCATAGTTGAAAGCGTGCGGGCGATACGCGCATAATGCCCATCATGCATAGCAAGCCCTATTAAAGTATGTCCTTGTGGGCCACAAAGTACACGATATACTAATTCTTTTACTATATCTTCGCCAAAAACGTCAGCCTCAATGGGGTTATTAAGCACGCTAAGTAAACGGTGGGTTACTTGCTCCATTGCGCCATCTATTTTAGCCGATTGAACGCCACTCATTTGCCCAGTAGTGAATGGCTTATGTGTACCAATTTGGTTTACTAATTTATGTAACATTACCGGGTTTATATCTATAACAATCCCCATAACAGGCAGGTTGTTATCGGTAAAAGCTTCGCATTCAAGTGGCACAGGTACACCTAAAACAAGGTAGTCGCCTTCACCATATTTTATTTGATGATCAGGAAAATGAATTATCTTATGTCCTTGCCCAACAATAATAATACCTGAGTTATATATAAGTGGTTGGCGTGGCGAGCTTTTACTTGCACGATGAAAATACACACCTGGAATAATGGTTTCCATGTTGCCTTCAAAGTTAAGTAAATTATTGTGCTCTGCAAATTTTTGCATCATGTTGGCTATTGAGGACATTAAAACTTCTACTATCGTACGAATTTTGCGTAAAATATCAATCTTGACAGTTTTAGGCAAGCTTTTGCGAGTTATTAGGCTTTTTTTATGTTTGTTTTGCCACTAATATGCACTCATTGAAGTTTAGCTTAGTTAGTAACTAAGCATTCTATTTAGTATTTAACCGTCACCTAGGAGCAAAATAATGAAATTTAGCTACGTAAACCCAACACTTATCCAGTTCGGCCAAGAACAAATTGCCTCACTAACTGATTTGATCGCAAAGGATCAAAAAGTACTTGTAGTGTACGGCGGCGGTTCAATTAAAAAGAACGGCGTGTACGACCAAGTTGCAGCAGCACTTGAAGGCTTTGACTGGGTTGAATTTTCGGGTGTAGGCGCTAACCCAACTATAGAAGTACTAGACCAAGCAGTAAAAATTTGTAAAGAACAAGGCATCGACTTTGTACTAGGTGTAGGCGGCGGTTCAGTAATCGACGGCGTTAAATACATTGCAGCATCTGCAGTTTATGATGGCGAAGGTTGGGATATTCCTACTGGTAAGCACACTATTACTAGCGCATTACCAATTGGTGCAATATTAACATTGCCTGCAACGGGTTCGGAGTCTAACCAAAACTCAGTTGTGAGCAAAGAAGCAACGAAGCAAAAACTACCGTTTGCATCACCAGAAGTACTTCCTAAATTTGCGATTATGGACCCTGATGTAATGAAAACATTACCACAGCGCCAACTTGTAAATGGATTAGTAGATGCATGGGTTCATACCTGTGAGCAGTACCTAACATTCCCTGAAACAGCATTGGTTCAAGAAGGTTACGCAGAGGCACTTTTAAGAACGCTTAAAACACTGGGCGATAACTTTGAAAACCAAGACGACGCATGGCGTGCAAACCTTATGTGGGCAGCTAACCAAGCACTTAATGGTTTAATTGGCTCAGGTGTATCGCAAGATTGGGCAACACACATGATTGGCCACGAGCTTACAGCCGCTTACGGTGTTGATCATGCTCGTTCACTTGCTATTGTTCAGCCTTCTTTACTACGCAACCAATTTGCAGTTAAAAAAGCAAAGCTTGAGCAAATGGGTAAAAACGTATTTGGCCTTGAGCAATCAGACGATTTAGCAGAGAAAACAATTGCAGCAATTGAAGCGTTTTACCACAGCCTTGATGTAGCCACGCAACTTACTGAACATGGCGATGATAAAGCAGCAGCAATCGACAATATTATTGGCAAACTTGAAGCACACGGCATGCTGGCACTTGGTGAAAACCAAGCTATTACGCTTAAAGAAAGCCGCGAAATTTTAGAGCAAGCAGTTGCTTAATTTTCAAAGCTAAGCGCTTACTTAAATATACTAAGTTTTAGCGTTAATAAAAAACCGTCGACCTTTAGGTTGGCGGTTTTTTTATGGTTTATTATAAATACTGTGTTGCTAATTAACCAATAAAGTCTGTATTAATGTTTTTTAATGATGATAGTAAACTGTGCTCAACGGTTAGGAAAAATCTAACGATTAAATAAATTAAAACAGGACTAAACTCATGAAATTACTAAACACATTACTTAGCTCAAAAGCAGGCGTAGCAGCATTAATTTTACGAGTACCAGTTGGCCTTATTTTAGCGGCGCATGGTGCACAAAAACTATTTGCTTGGTTTGGCGGTTACGGGCTTGAAGGTACAGGTCAATGGATGGCGAGTATTGGTTTAGAGCCTGGCTATTGGTTAGCAATGATGGCAGGTAGCGCTGAGTTTTTTGGTGGCATTGCATTAGCAATTGGATTGTTAACTCGCCCAGCTGCTGTAGTTGCCGGCTTTACTATGATGATTGCTATTTTTAGCGTACATATTAGTAATGGCTTATTTATGGCAAACAATGGCTATGAATACGCATTAACGTTACTTGTAGTAACTGTAGTTTTAGCAATTCAAGGAGCGGGAAGCTTTTCGCTTGATAACGTATTAGTTAAAAAGCTAGCTAAAAAATAGAGTTTATTAATTGAAGAATAGCGGCCAATTTGGCCGCTGTTTTTGTAGGCTAACTACTAAATTATTTAGCTGAAAAAGTTAAAGAATAACTGTACTGCTTTTGCTCAAGTAAATACTCTTTATGAGTACTTGGGCTCCATGAATCATCGCCACCTACGCCCATATGTTGATGATCAATGTGTACATGTACGCAATCATCAGCAATTAGTTCGTTAGTGTGCTTTGCTTGCGTTAGCGTACTTTGCGAATACTCGCTGGCTGCAAACAAAAACGCGCCAGTTACAGTTAAGTTATTAATACTCAGCAATTGGCAATCGCTACGCAGGCCATTATTAGTTGGAAATATATACGGTGTATGTAGCTCATTTAAGCTCAAGCTGTAATAACCTAAACGTGCTGCGGCTTTGCGATCTGGGTAGTTTTCAAAAGGCCCTAAACCTAGCCAGTTTACTTTTGTATCGCTTTGCTTGTTAAGCGTTGTGCTTAGCCCTATACGCGGCATTGGCGGCAGAGTATCGTTTAAGTGCACGTCAATATTTAAGCTAATATTGCCGGTATTATTTAGTGTATATAGCCACTGTGTTTGAGCCTGTAGCACGCCATTAAACTCGTAATTAAATACACAAGTAATACGTACATCAACACTTGATTGCACTGCGTGAATCGAGCTGCATGTGCGCTGCCATTGCCCTATACCTGCACGCAACCAACGAGCCTCCCATGCATTGGGGTCTAGGTTGTCTACTTCGCTTACACCAATGTCGTTATCAAGTGGGGCACGATAAAAGTTATCAACCAGTGGGCTACTAATAACCTGAGTATCGTTTTGTAACCACTGCTCTATAAGCCCTGATTGCTTGCTAAAAATAAGTTTAAATTTATCGTTTTCAATACTTAGTTGAGAGTCGGTTTCATTAACACTTATAGCGTTTTGCTCAGATGATGATGCAAATGACTTACTGCTTAAATTATTACTATTTATAAGCTTAAATTGTTCGGTATCCATAATATGTTGAGCGTTTGCAAAGTGTGAGTCGTTAATTAGTGCTACATCTAAATTAAGGTAATATTGTGCACCTTGCTCAAACGCTGTTTTAGTTTTAATCGTTAACGTGTGCGTACTTTGCGGGGCAATATTAAGTACATGCTCGCCTTGCTCAACACAGATGCCATTTTGCATTAATTGCCAAACCAGTTTTTCGTTATCTGTGTGTCTAAATACGTAATCGCTTAATATATCAATGGTGTATTGGTTTTGATTTTGCTCACGCAATGTAAATTGTAAATGTTGCTGGCTGTATTTAGCCTCAAACAGGCTAGGGTGCGGTGTGCGGTCTGGGAACAATAGCCCGTTTATACAAAATTGACGGTCATTTAGTTCATCACCAAAGTCGCCGCCGTAAGCCCAATAATGCTTGCCGTTTTCGTCTGTTTTAGATAAACCTTGATCTACCCAATCCCAAATAAAGCCGCCTTGCAGGCGTGGATATTCTCTAAATGCTTGCCAGTAATCGTCAAAGCTACCTAGGCTGTTACCCATTGCATGGGCGTATTCACATAAAATAAGCGGGCGAGTTTCACCTGGTAGGCTCAACCATTTTTTAATAGAGTATTTAGGTACCGCATCGTCTTTAATATCGGTATCTACACGGGCGTACATTGGGCAAATAATGTCGGT
>NZ_AUTP01000193.1:0-13905 GCF_000498075.1 Pseudoalteromonas sp. TAB23 | reverse complement strand
CCGCCGTTAGCGCTTCCATTTCTACGCCAGTTTTACCGGCAAGTTTGCAGTAGCTGGTTATTTTAATTTGGCTGTTTGCTTCATCAAGTTCAAAATCAACAGCGACTTTAGTAAGTGCAAGCGGATGACAAAGCGGGATTAAATCGGCGCACTTTTTAGCGCCTTGAATACCCGCAATACGTGCCACGCCTAACACATCGCCCTTTTTGTTTTGATTAAGCATCACTTGCTCAAAGGCAAGCTTACTCATGCTAATAAAGGCTTCAGCTGAGGCATCGCGCAAGGTTACGTCTTTGAGCGATACATCAACCATATTAGCTTGGCCGTTTTCGTCAACGTGGCTTAACATACTATTGCTCACGCGATTCACACTTTTTACCAATGGTAATGTGCGGTGCAAAGTTACACGGTTTATGCATTGAGTTAAGTTGATCTTTTATAATACCTGTCCACGCTGTTTTACATGCGCCTGTAGAGCCTGGCATACAAAAAATAACGGTGTTGTTAGCAAGTCCCGCAAGTGCACGAGATTGAATAGTTGAGTTACCAATTTCACCGTACGATATATGTCTAAATAGCTCACCAAAGCCGTCTACGCTTTTATCAAACAGCGGCGCAAATGCCTCAGGTGTTGAATCGCGTTCGGTAAATCCTGTACCACCAGTCACTAAAATAGCGTGAATGGTGTCGTCGGCTATCCACTGCGATGCAATAGCGCGCATTTGGTAAACATCATCTTTTACAATTTCTTTATCCGCTAAGTGATGACCCGCCTCAGTTAGCGCTTTAATTAAGTAATGACCAGAAGTATCGGTAATCGCATCGCGCGTGTCGCTTACGGTAAGTACGGCAATGTTTAAAGGTATTTGTGACTCGCTTGTGTGGCTCATAATGTTCTTCTCAATTGGTTAATGCTTAGGTCAAAATGCTCATTTACAGCTTTAAATTGCGCCGGTGTATTGGTGTTTATTAATGCATGCGCTTTATTACATAAAAGCGTTTGCACACCAATGCTTTGGGTAAACTGTTTTATTGATTTATGACTGTTTGCGTTTGTGAGTATGTGTTTTAAATGATTTTTTACACTGCTTGTATTACGAATATACAGCGGTAGCGGTTCATTTTCAAAGTGCCAAGCATGTATTTGTGACTGATTTAATTGATTGCTCACACTTTGTACGTTATTTGTCTGAGAAGCCAGCACTATTGTGCTTAACAAACTACTCGTAAGTAGAGGCATATCTACCGCAGTAATAAGTAAATCGTGCTCAGTGGCTATTAATGTTGAGTAAATTCCGCCAAGGGGCCCACTGTTTGGGTATATATCTTTAACGTACTTTTCTGAGGGATAATCGCTCGGTGAATAATGGTTCAATGATTTGATTGGATTTGTAACGTTGCGGCTTATCAGTATGTTTTTAGCGCCTGCGTCTTTTAATAAATCACACGCATTGTGCAATAGCGTTTTATTTTTTAAAACTAAATCGGCTTTGTCTGTGCCCATTCTTGATGACTTACCACCAGCAAGCACAACGCCTGTAAAATCTCGCTTAACTTTCATATTAGCTTTTATATTAGCTTTTATATTAGCTTCTATATGAGTATTCACATTAGCTTCCATATTAGCCACCTAACATGGCTAAGTGAGTTGTCGCACCTGTTAAGCGTTTATCTAGCTCATGACTTATTTCTTTATTGCCCATAGCAGCTTGAATTGCCTTTACGGTCGCTGCAGTATCATCCTCGTTGAGTAGTTCGCGTAAATCTATACCTTGCTCGGCAAACAAGCATAAGTGTAATTTACCCAGCGCCGACACCCTTAAGCGATTACAACTTTTACAAAAGTCTTTACTGTACGGCATTATTAAACCAATACGACCATCGTAATCAGGATGACAAAATTCCTCAGCGGGTCCGTTTAGTTTCCCCCTAACTACTTGTAACCAGCCTTGGTCGAGTAATTGTGCTTTAACGGTTTGCCCACTTAAGTGGTTTTCTTCAAAAAATGTTGCGCCGTCACCTGTTTCCATTAGTTCTATAAAGCGAACTGTAACTTTGTGATGCTTTACCCACGCTAAAAAATCCTTCAACTGGTTTTTATTAAACTGCTTGGCAAGCACCGCATTTATTTTTATATCTTTTATGCCCAGCTCTACCGCGCGTTCAATCCCTTTTAAAATAAGGTTAAGTTTGTCGTGCCCTGTTATGAGTTTAAACATACTCGGATTTAAACTATCAATACTGACATTAAGCGCATCAAGCCCTGCTTCAGCAAATTCATCAATTTTCTTTAATAAATTAAATCCGTTTGTAGTAATAGCTACTTTTTCTATGCCGGGCGTGTTTTTACAAAGCTTTATAATATCGGTTACGTCGTTTCGCAAGCATGGTTCGCCACCTGTAATACGCACTTTTTTAGTACCAAGCTCTGCAAACGCATTTACTAACGTGCTAATTTCGTTTTTATTTAAAAAATTACGCGGTGTATCGCACTGATACCCGTTTGGTAAACAATAACTACAACTAAAATTACATACATCGGTTATTGAGAGGCGCAAATAGTTAAACTGCCGACCAAATTGATCATTAAGCATATGCTTCCTTTTTTCTTTACATTACAACCGCAACATCAATGCTGCTAGAACCTGCTTTGTAATGTTGTTTTATTAATTGGCTTAATTGTGTTTTACACGAACCGCAATTCGTCCCACATTTAAGTTCAGACCCCAATTGCTCGACTGTGTTTGCACCGTTTTTAATGGCGTTTATAATCGGCTGCTCTCTTACTTTAAAGCAGCTACACACTTGCACGCCTTGAGTAAATTCTTCATCGGGGGTTGCATAAAGCAAAGACTGTAATTGGGTAAAAGTCAGTAATGGCTCTGCAAATAAATGGTTTATCCACTCAAGTGATATTTCTTTTTGCTCATTAGAAATAACACCAACAAACGTTAATTGATCGTTTTGAATACACTGCACATGCATGGCTTTTGCCGTATTCATAGCCGACCACTGCCCTTGTAAACCAGTTAAGGTTTGGCAGTAATACAGTAAATCACTTTGTGGCTCATTAAGCGCCAATTGGTAATTAAAGCAATTACTAGCATTAACTTTGAGCCAAAAATCACTGTTTATAACAAGTTCGTTTTTAGCAAACAGCTGCATATATTGCCCAAAGGGTGCTTTAACTATATTAACAGCGCCGTGTTTGCACTCAGCCTGACCAGATAGAGGGTCAACTACCGATTGATACAACTCGCTTACTGTTGCTGATGACGCAAATTGCTTATTCCAATGAATAGGCATAAAGCATTCACCTTTTCGCACCGCATCGGTTACTTTTGCATGCGCGGTAACCTGCCCTGTTTGGGCAATTGCACTTATTAAATCGTTTTGTTTAATTGCTAATTTACTGGCATCAAGCGGATTAATTTCAATGTACGGGCGTGTAATATGCGATGAAAGCGCAGTGCTTTTACCGGTGCGACTCATGGTATGCCATTGGTCGCGTATACGCCCTGAGTTCATTACAAACGGATAATCGCTTGATGTTTTTTGCACCGGTAATTGCGGCGTTATAGGTATAAAGCGCGCTTTTTTATCAGCGGTGCTAAATTGGTTATTTGTAAAAATCTGACCATTTTTATAAGGCTGATTTTTAACAACAGGCCACATAATGGGTTTTAAATTATCATACTGATTTTGTGTGAGCCCAACTAAACCAGAGAGATTTAATAATCGNCTGCCGTTATTTTCAAAGTCGGTTAATTGTGCCCATTCTTCAAAAATGCCACTTGGATCTGTAAAGTCAAATCCTTCAAAGCCCATTTTTTTAGCAACACTGCACATAATTTGCCAATCGTTTTTAGCTCCCGAATAAGGCACTACCAACGGGCGCTGCCTTGATATTCTGCGCTCTGAGTTAGTTACCGTGCCGTTTTTTTCGCCCCATCCGGTTGATGGAAAAGCAACATTGGCAAATTTTAACGTATCACTTTTTGCAATACAGTCAGATACAACCACCAGCTCGCAGGTCTCTAATGCTTTTTTAATTGCGGCGTTATTGGGCAAGCTCACCATTGGGTTTGTTGCCATTATCCACACTGCTTTTATTTTGCCTGCGGCTATTTCATCAAACATATCGATGGCATTGCTGCCTGCTTTTTTAGCAATAGTTGGCGAGAGCCAAAAACGTTGTACAAGTGATTGATGTGCTTCGTTTTCAATATCTAAATGCGCCGCTAACTGATTAGCCAAACCACCTACTTCGCGCCCGCCCATCGCATTGGGTTGCCCCGTAATCGAAAACGGACCGTTGCCTGGTTTAAGTAATTTACCTGAGGCTAAATGCGCATTAATAATAGCGTTGCATTTATCTACACCCGAGCTTGACTGATTTATACCCATTGAATAAAAGCTAATCGCACTTGGGCTTTTAGCAAATAGCGCGTAAAACTCAGTTACTTGCTCAATTGCTATATCGCAAAAGTCGCTAACTGCCTCACAGCTCCATTTTGTTGCCTCTTGCAGTGCGCTTTCAAAGCCGTTTGTGTGCTGAGCAATAAATTGCGTGTCGAGGTGGTCATGCTCATTTAAATAATTAAGTAAGCCGTTATAAAGTGCGGCGTCACTGCCTGGTTTTATATTTAAAAATGTGTCGGCAAGCTCAGCGGTGTCGGTTTTACGCGGATCAATAACCACCACTTTCATATTTGGGTTAAGTTGCTTTGCACGCTCCATTCGCTGATACAAAACAGGATGAGTCCATGCGGCATTAGAGCCAATTAAAATAAGTAACTCAGTTTGCTCTAAATCCTCGTAGGTACACGGCACTACGTCTTCACCAAAAGCGCGTTTATAACCAGCCACAGCAGATGACATACACAGGCGCGAATTTGTATCAATATTGCCTGAGCCTATGTAGCCTTTCATTAATTTATTCGCGATGTAGTAATCTTCAGTAAGTAACTGCCCCGATACATAAAAAGCCACAGCATCGGGTCCGTGCTTTTGTATTATGTCGTTAAATTTATTGGCAACATGGTCGGTGGCTTCATCCCACGTAACAGCTTGATTATTAATAAGAGGCGACGTTAAGCGATTATCACTGCCTGTGGTGTCGAGCAAATGCGTGCCTTTTACACATAAACGACCAAAGTTTGCGGGATGCTCTCGCATACCTTCAAGCTTGGTTGGCACATTATTAAAAAGTGAAATATCAACACCACACCCTACACCACAGTAAGCACATGTTGTTTGTTTTAAACTCGTTTTATTTATATTTGGTGACGTGTTTGCGGTTGCCATACTGCTCTCTTTTAGTGTGCTTTAATTTATGCGGGCTGTTTAACAGGCTCATTAAGAGTAACTACGTTAATAGTGTTACTTGCTTTAGCGAGTGCGCTGTTTATTACGTTTTGAACGAGCTTTTCACAACCTCCACAGCCGGTACTGGCTTTGGTGCTTTGCTGCACACTTGCTAGGTCTATAAAGCCTTTAGCGACTGTTTGTTCAATGGTGTGTTTAGTTACTTTATGACAAGCGCAAATAATAGCGTCATCAGGCAAGTCGTCGGCGCTTAGCTCTGCGATGTCGCCAGCAAGGGGCATAATGAGCGCTTCGGGGGCGGTGGTAAGTTCAATGTCGTTTAAATGATATTGCAGTAAATTATCGTAATCACTTGTATCGCCAACAAGTACAGCGCCAATCAGCTTATTACTTTGTGAATTAGTGACTACTTTTTTATAAATGCCATTGGGTTGATCTTCAAAATAATAGCTTATTGCGCCTTCGCTTCGTGCATGCGCATCGCCAATAGAGCCTACTTCAACACCCATTAATTTAAGCTTGGTGCTCATATCGGCACCGCTAAATTCATCGGCTTTATTGTCTAAGCCAGTACTTTGCAAAGTAACTTGCTGCGTATCTTGTAAAATATGCCCAACTGCTATTTTAGCCATAGAGTAACCGGGTGCTACTAAGCCAAAAATAAAATTATTCCACAATGCACATTCGCCGATAGCGTATATGTTTTTGTCGCTCGTTTGGCAGTGGTTATTAATTACAATACCGCCGCGCTCACCTAACTCTAAATTAAACTCGCGGGCTAAATTATCATAAGGGCGAATACCCGCAGAAAATACAATCATGTCGGTTTCAAGGGTTTTACCGCCTTTGAAACACATTTTGTAACGGCAACTTTCACCTTCTACTATTTCCTCGGTAGCCACCGATGTATGTACAGTAACGCCCAAATCTGTAATTTTGTTTTTTAGTAGCCGACCGCCACCCGCATCAACTTGTACGCCCATAAGTTGCGGTGCAAATTCTATTACGTGAGTCTGTAAACCCAGTTGCTTTAATGCGTTTGCAGCCTCAAGCCCCAGTAAACCGCCACCAATTACCACGCCTACTTTACTACCGTGGGCAGAGTTTTTTATTGCGTGTAAATCGTTAATAGTGCGATAAACAAGGCAGTGCTCGCGATCTTTACCCGGTATGGGAGGTACAAATGGAAATGAGCCTGTAGCAAGCACAAGCTTGTCGTATTCAAACAACTCCCCTTTAGCCGTTGTTACAATTTGCGCATCACGATTTATATCAACCACTTTAGAATGAGTATGAAAGCGTACTTGCCAATCGTCATAGGTTTTATTGCATGTAAGTGCGAGGTCGTCTGCGGTTTTACCTTTAAAAAAGGAAGATAGTTGCACTCGGTCATACGCTAAACGGTCTTCACCGCTGAGTACCGTAATTTCAAATTGTTCATCAGCTTGATTTTGAGAAACTAGCTGCTGCACAAAATGATGCCCCACCATTCCGTTTCCTACCACTACAACACGCTGCTTGCTTAGCATTTACCCACCTCAAAGTGATATCTACTTTAGTAATTGACTAAAATTGAAATCGAATAATTTGTTATAGGATTGTTGTAGCAATATGCAAGCCAAATATATAAGCATTATGAATCAGTAAGTTGCCTACTTTGGTGCAGAGGTGAAAAGCGTAAAACCCCACAAGATGGTGCAATTGCACCATCTTGTGTCGCTATAAATTACAAGTGAATATTAGAAGATAAAGAGGATTAAAATTTAGCGCTCATCCATACCCACAATTTTTGAGTATCGACTTTATTAGCAGCGGTATCGCCCGCTGAGTAATCAGCGTATTTAACACCCACTGCGTATTGTTTATTAATAGGTTTAACGTATTGTACGTTTAGTTCAGTACCTAAATCGTCAACCCCATTTGATTGCTCATTAGCATCAAAACTGTGATAAGCCACCAGCCATTTTCCGTCAAACGCTTTACCATTTAAGCTTATGTAAGTGTCGTCCAAGCCTTGTGCGGGTGTATTTAAAAATGTATCTGCCCAACCATTAAATTTATGTAACGTGGCAAGCGGTGTTTCAAACCCGTAATCGCCATTATCAGAGCCAAGTGACTCTATGCCAACTTTTAATGTTACTGTTTTTATACCCAAACCATTTAAATCAACAGCGCCTTCAAGTGCATAATAATCAGCATCAAGATCGTTCACGCTTGTTGAGGCAGACTGCGTTGCATATTCCGCTTTGTAATAAAATTTTATGTCGTTTAGCGTTTTATTACCGTTAAAAGAAACGCCATAAGTGTCTAAACTGTCGTCTTGTAGTGCATCGTCACTTAATAAATAACTGTATAAAACCACTTTACCGTAGTCTGTTTTAAAGCTTGCATTAATTAGATGATCAGACGACTCAATGTCTTTATCGTCAGCAAATATGCGGTTACGCTTATTTAAATAACTGTATTGTAAATCTATGTTATTAAATGCGTAATTAATGGTTGCTGCATCAAAGGTTTGCCTGTCTTGGCGCCAACCTACGTGCCCAACAAAACGCTGCCCATCAAGTGCTATTACTTGGCGCCCTACTTTTAGCGATAAACCATCGCGTACATATTTAACAAAGCCTTGGTCAATTTCAGTGTTTTCTGGGTCTGCAATAACAGAATAATTAGTGTTTTTACCCAGAGTATTGTTGTAATCGTCTACACCTAACAGGCTTCGGCTGTCTTCTACTTCAATAAGGGCTGAAAAACCATTCACCTCATCTGTTTGATGCGTTAAGCGGGTTCTAAGTGTCAAGCCACTTGCATCTTTTAAAGCATTATCTTGATCAACGCTTTCAAAACGCAGTCTAAAATCAAGAGCAGTTTGCGCAGCAAAGCTTATTGAAGGCGCAGTGAAGCAACCCAGTATAAAAATAATAGGTAAGTTGTTCTTATAGTTAAGCATTTTGGTTCTCTAAGTTTTAATTATTAATACACATACCAAAGCAATAAATAAACACAGCGAAATACATTTCCACACCATAACTGGATCGCGTTTCATTATTGAACTTTTATTAGCGGTACTTTCTAAATAAGGATTAGGTTTGTTGATATCGTTTATAAACTCAGAAAAAGCTTGGTATCTGAGCTCAGGTTTAGGGGCAAGCGCTTTCATAAGGGCTTGATCTAACCAAAACGGAATATCGGCTCTGTATTTACGAATACTTGTGTAGTGCCAATGGCTGTAATCTTTTGGCGCTACGTGGTTAAGTGGCAGTGGTTTGTAAGGTAATTTTGAGCACAATAACTCGTATGCAATAACGCCAAGTGAAAACAAATCACTTTTAAAATCGGCGTGCATAGTAATCAGTGTTTCGGGTGCGGTGTAGTCGGCAGTGCCTTGCGGGCAATCATCCGCAATTTGTTTAACCGACTCGTCCATAGCCGCAACACTTACTGTGCCGTAATCAATGAGCGTTACTTTGCCGTGCGCATCTATCATTACGTTATCGAGTTTTAAATCACGATGTACCATATCGAGTCGCTGAAACGCCCTTAGTGCATGTACAATTTGTTCAACAATACTGCGTACTTGGGTTATTTCTGGGTGCGGCACGTCGTGCTTCCAATCACTGAGTGTTTGCCCGTCCATGTACTCACAAATATGATACAAAAAACGACTTTGCGATTGCGTACTCAGTACTTTCATCACGTTTAAATGGTTTATGCGTTGACCTACCCAGCCTTCTCTTATAAAGCCTTGAAGGTAGTGCACATCGTCTTCAAAATTAACCGAAGGTGCTTTTAAAACCACTGGCGGTATATCGGGCGCTTGTTGCACTAAATAAATATGCGAGCGACTACTAGCATGCAATTTACGAATAACCGTGTAGTCATCAATTTTTTGTCCAACATTAAGCGCAGGTGGAATTTTTCGTCGTGTTAGCGAATGATAAAGCTCATCTAACTTTTGCTCGGCAATATTTTCTACTTTTACCAATAAGCAACTTACGTTGTCGTCACTGCCTCGCACTAATGCAAGTTCGGTAATTGCTTTAGCTGCATTTTCTAAATTAGTGTGATCTAAATTAACATGTTCATTAATTAATTTAGCTATATCGCTGTTTGGGAGCACATCGTGTACGCCATCACAGGTTAATATATAAATATCGTCTGCTTTTAGGTCAACCTCGTATACATCTATTTCTTGATGAAGTTGTGCGCCAAATGCACGCGTTAGCGTATCGTTTACTTTGTGATCCCGTGTTATTGCCTCTATTTTATTTCCTCGCAAGCGGGTAATACGCGTATCACCTAAGTGAAATATATAACCCGTTGCCGACTTTAAAATAAGTGCTGTAAAAGTGGTCATCCAATCGGCTTGGCGCTGACCTAAGTGATTGTAATTAACCGATTGCGAATAAAGCCACTGATTTAAACTTGCTAACACCTTCGACACTGACTTTTTAACCGCCCAACTTTCGGGGGTATTTAAATACTCATTTATAAAATGAGTAACCGAAAGTTGAGACGCTTGTTTCGCATTTTTTGCTGATGAACACCCATCGGCTAAGCAGGCAATAACGCCTTTAGACTCTTTTTCTTGCGCTTTGGTATTAAGAGCAGCAAACGCATCTTGGTTTTCTGCTTTTAACCCTTTAGCACTGTGCCCGCCAAATGAAACATTGAGTTCATTTTCTAGCGCTTTAGCGTGGAGTGTTTCATCAAACATAGTCAATAATGCCTTAAGTCACTGAAATAAGTTCAACGGTGCCGTCTTCATTTACTTCGGTAATATGGCCATCAGGTTCTTTCATAAAAAATAGTGCAGCTAGGCCAAGTAATGCACTACCCGCAATAATGAAAAAGAAGGTTTGATAATCAACAAGTGACAATGCCGTTAAGTAAACTACTGCACCAACATTACCATAAGCCCCTGTCATACCTGCAATTTGCCCTGTTAAACGACGCTTAATTAGCGGTACTGCAGCAAATACGGCGCCTTCACCGGCTTGCACAAAGAACNCAAGCCATAAAGGCCACGATGCATCAACCAAGCCCATTACAAAATAACCAACAGCAAGACCCATCGTAAGTACAATAAGTGTTATACGGCGACCCAATTTATCTGAAATCCAACCGCCACCAGGGCGAGATGCTAAGTTCATGAATGCGTAAGCAGAGGCTAAAATACCCGCGTACACCATATCAAGCGCAAACACATCCATAAAAAACAGCGGCAACATAGAGACAACCGCAAGCTCAGAACCAAAAGTTGTAAAATATAAAATATTTAAAACAGCCACTTGCTTAAACTCATAACGATGCGACTCAGGTACAGGCTCTTTAAAAATATGACCATTTACGTCAAAGGTTTTATACACTTCGTAAATATAAAGTAGGACTAAAAAAGCATACACAGCAAGTACAAAATTAGCCGAAATTAGGTTAGCACCGGTTGGCGAAAGCTTCCAAGTAAGTAATGCTAATGCGCCGTACATAGGAATTTTCATAATAAGCAGTAATACAAAGTCGCCTTTACTGGTAACTTCCATTGCGCCTACTTTTTTAGGTTTAAAGTATGTACCGCCTTTTGGCGTATCGGTTACATTTAAGTACCAAATAACACCAAATATAACGCTTAATATACCGGTTAAACCTACTGCATAACGCCAGCCATCTTCGCCGCCAAACATTAGTGCAATAATTGGCAATAACATAGCCGCTGCTGCTGAACCAAAGTTACCCCAACCGCCATAAATACCTTCAGCTATACCCAACTCATTAGCAGGAAACCATTCACTCACCATACGAATGCCCACAACAAAGCCAGCACCAATAAAGCCTAAAGCAAAACGCGCTATTGCGGCTTGCTCAAATGTGGTTGCCATAGCAAACATAAAACATGGAATACTACAGCTAATAAGTAGTGCCGCATAAACAATACGGGGACCAAATTTATCGGTTAGCATACCCACCACAACACGCGCTGGAATAGTTAACGCTACATTTAAAATTAGTAATGTTTTAACTTGTGCCATGGTGATCCCAAGTGAACCCGCTATGGCACCTAATAAAGGAGCATGGTTAAACCATACAAAAAATGACACAAAAAAGACCATCCAACTTAGATGCAATACTTTCATTTTTCCGCTAAACGATATTAGGTTAAACCCAGAACTCGGTTGCATGTTTATTTTCCTCGTAAACGTATTATTGTTTTATTAATGCCCCACCCTTTTATATGAGTAGCAGCCCAATGTTTGTTAAATTTAAGTTAACCCGATATAGCAATTACTGAGCCACTAATTAAAAATCATAAATTTCATATGGTTACATGCAACACTTGTTTTTATACGTTATAGTTGCACTATATGAGTGAAGGGCTCTGGGTTGTTAGAGTGCAAATAAAAAGCGTTACTACTTGCTCTTGGATTTAACAACTTGGTATTGTTCAAAAAAAGTATGAGAAGTTTAAAAATGCAAAAACCACCATTAACTTACCAGCAGCAACTGCGCTATTCTCGGCACATTATGCTCCCGCAGCTTGATATAGACGGACAAGAGCGACTATGGCAATCGCATGCTTTAATTATTGGTGTGGGTGGGCTTGGGTGTGCGGTAGGTCAATACTTAGCGGCATCTGGCGTTGGGACGCTTACCTTAGTTGACAACGATGAAATAGACGTGACCAACCTGCAAAGGCAAATACTGTATAAAGAAAGTGATATTGGTAGCTCAAAATGCAGTGCTGCTAAAAAACAGCTTAACGCGCTTAATAGTGAAATAGACATAAACACTATTGAGGCATTTTTTGATGCAAGTACCTCTACAGAACAATTATTTAATAACATTGATATAGTGATTGATTGCTCAGATAACCTAACAACGCGCAATGCACTTAATAGCGCCTGTTTTAAGGCTAAAGTTCCGCTGGTGTCAGGCTCTGCAATACGTATGGAAGGACAAGTCGCCTGTTTTACTATGGATGAAAACAGCCACTGTTATGGTTGTTTATCGCAATTTTTTAGTGAACAAACACAAAGCTGCTCTGAATCCGGCGTACTTTCCCCAATTGTGGGGCTAATAGGCAGTATTCAGGCTACTGAAGCGCTAAAAATGCTTGCTGGTTTACCCAGCGGCTTAAGCGAACACTTATTGCTGGTGGATGGTTTAAGCATGGAGTTTAATCGTTTTAAAATAGCTAAAAACAGTCAATGTGCGGTGTGCAGCATTTAGTTATTCTAGATTGCTGATTGTTGTATAAAGCACATCGCCCACTTTAAAGTCGTTTTTGTCCCACACTCGTCTTGAAGCCAAGCAATACAATGTTTGCCCATCTACATTGAGCGTTAGCTGCCACTTATTATTAATAAGCTCAGCCTGAGTTAATATCGACTTTAAAACATTACTGTGCGTTGTTTGCTCAGGCTTTAACGCACTAAACGACATTTGCTCACTTTCTATAATTAGCTTATTACTGCTATCTATAAGTGCAGGAAGCACAAAAAGCGGTTGCTCACTTTGCTGTAATTGCAGTTGATATAGCCCGTAGTCTTCATCAAATTTAACCACATTGTAATTAATTAAGCTCAGCGGTGTTTGTCTATCGTTTGCATAAATAGCTTTTGCAACGTGTGCACTTGCACCTTGGTTTATCACCTTACCTTTATCAAGCTGAATAAGGGTATCGCAGCAAAATAGCAGCTCTTTTAATGAGTGACTTACTATTATAAATTTAATATTAAACTTAACTGCAAACTCGCTAAGTTTAGTGAGCGTTTTAAAGCGCAATGACCAATCAAGCGCACTAAAAGGCTCATCAAGCATTATAAATTTCTGACCGGCTAATAGCGTACGCGCAAATACTACACGTTGGCGTTCGCCACCCGATAAGCTTTGTACATCACGGTTTAGTAAATCTTGTAATTCAAGTGTTTTAACAACGTATTGAAGCGTTAAGCTGGTTTTTTTATTCCCACAGTGTTTTTGTGTAAACGCTAAATTACCTGCCACATCTAAATGAGGAAACAACGGGCACGATTGCAACTGAAGCGTAATACCGCGTTTATCGCTTGGCAACTCATGCACTGGCTGATTGTTTACATAAACACTTTTTGCAGGCTCTAAACCGCTAATACAACGCAGCAATGTTGACTTACCCGAGCCAGAAGGCCCGTAAACACCCAATACATTAAACGACTCAAGCTCAAGGTTTATATCTAAATCAAAATTATTGAGTGCTTTAAAAAGGCTTAACTTAATCATGTTATTGCTTAACCCCTACAATGCTTTTATTAAACTTAAATAACAGCACTAAACAGGCAAACGAAATAGCCAGTAAAATAAGTGAAAGCTGATGCGCCGCCGTATAATTTAACGATTCAACATGGTCATAAAGCGCAATAGACACCACCTGTGTTTGCCCCTGAATATTGCCGCCAATCATTAATACCAAACCAAACTCACCCAATGTATGCGCAAAGCCTAAAGCAAATGCGCTACCAATACTGGGTTTTAAAAGCGGAATAATTAAATACACAAAGCGTTTAAACGGGCTTAACCCAAGCGCAATGGCAGCTTCGTTATAGG
>NZ_AUTP01000192.1:0-12269 GCF_000498075.1 Pseudoalteromonas sp. TAB23 | reverse complement strand
CCCGCCTCAGTGGCCGAAAAATGAGACGCGGTAAATGCAATGTTGTGTGTGGTCATGCCGGTGTGTCCTGTTTAAAGTGTGCAGCTAGGTGCTTAACGCAAGCAAGTAAGCTTTTATCGTTACCGTGGCTCATCATTAATGAAAAACCATACGGATGATCATTTGCTAAATCAGCCAGCGGTAAATGCACTTGCGCTGAGCCACTAAGGCCCGCAATTGCCGAAAGCGTAATAATTTGCATGCGTAAGGCGCTTGTGTCGGCGCCTAATTTAGGTGCAGTTGTAGGGGTGGTGGGTAAAAATAAGCAGCTGTGTTTATTTAGGTTTTTAGCGACGATTGCTTGCCACTCGTGCTGTATTTTTAACGCCTCTTGTTCTTCTTGCTCGGTTAAAGCCAGTGCCATTTTAAAACGAGCCGCAATTGCTGGCGCAAAATGAGAAAGCTGATCTGGGAGTTCAAGCCAGTCTCGGTGCGTTTTAGCAATCGCACGACCTTGTAATATTCTAAAGGTATCGGCAAGCTCACTTAGCAGGTTGCTTTTGGGGAGCTTAAAATCGATATGATGATTAAAATAAGGTTTGGTTTTTTCTAAAAGCTTACCCAGTGGGGCTTGTAAAGCAGGGTCAACGAGTTCAAATAACGGCTCGCAAATAACTAAGGTATCAACGTTATTAATAGCTTGATTTGGTAACAGTACATTACCTACATCGCTTAATAGCTCGGCGCTTTGGGTAAGCCAACCTATGGTATCAAAAGGGGGAGCCAACGGTATTAGGCCGTCTTTTTCAATCACGTTATGACTTGGCCTTATGCCATATAAACCACAATAGCTGGCGGGNACCTAAGCCAATATCGGCTAAGTTTGCAGCAACGGATGCAGCAGACCCCATACTCGAACCACCGCAAGCATGCCCTTTTAATTTAGGATTTTGCGCAGCGCCATAATGTATATTATTACCCTCTAAGCTATAAGCCAGTTCGTCAGTATGGGTAAAGCCTATAAAGTTACAACCAGCGGTCATGAGCTTATTAACCGAGCTTGCCGTATTTTGAGCCGGTTTAGCTGTTTTAAACCAGTGTGGGTTGCCTGCGCTGTTACGCTCGCCCTTTACTGCAAATACATCTTTTACAGCTAAGCGATTGTTTGCAAGTAGACCAGATTGGTTTGTTTGCCACAGGGTAGGACCGTGATTGCAAAATATACTTTTGTTGTTTTTTTTATCACTCATTTGCAGCTCATTATTATAAAACTGACCAAGTACTTACTTATTAAGTTAAGAGTGATTAAAAAGCGGGCTGGTTATTATTATTTTAATACCAATTTTATTAAAAAAATGATCATTCTATTGGATTAAATAGCGCACTTACTTCGTTAAAAATTATTCATAGAGAACAACTATATGTCATAATTTTTGCCTTGTTATTGCGCTATTTTCTTCGCGTTATAATAGATCACTAATTTAATGCAATTGCTAAAGCTCCGCTTTTTAATCGGTAGTTTTGATTTTATAGTGCTTAGACTAAGCAAGAGGAATGCCATAAATTAAAATCCTGTCCAACTGGTCAGGTTTTGTTGGGTTGTATGAGATTTGTAAATGTGGGCTGTAGAAATAGTGAGATTAAAATGAGCTAAAACAAACCAATTTGGTGCGCAGATGCACCAAGTTGGTCTTTATTTATATAGTTTTGAGGGCTAAATGAGGGGCGTTTTACTGATGATTAAACCATTAATATCGGCGTAAACCCAATCGTTAGGTTCAATAGTGGTGCTAAGCATGGTAACAGCTTGGTTTTTATCACCAAAGCCGCGCTTTAAGGTACTACGCGGTGTAGAGCCTAGCGCCATTACAGGTAAGTTCATCGTGGCAAGTATTTCTATATCTCGGCAACAGCCATTTATTATTACGCCTTCCCAGCCATTACTTAAGGCACGTTCAGCCATAATATCGCCTATAAACGCAAAGCGTTTGCTCGCAAACCCGTTTATAACTAATACTTTACCTTCACCATTTTCATGCAATATATCGGCAGCAAAAGAGTTGTCTTCTGGGCAGGTAACGGTAACTACTTTGCCATAAAACGTGTTTTTTTTACCAAAGTGGTAAAGGCCGCTGTCTGCTACTTGTACTTTATCGCGATGATCGTCAAATAAATCGGGTGTAGTAAAGGGTGTCATGGGTTAAGTCTCACTTTGCTCAGGTATTTTAAGACCAATACCTTTTAAAATTATGTGGGCAATTGATTGCGTAATCTGTGCCACATCGGTTTCGTCGTACTCTAATTTGTTCATTACGAGTAAAACCTCAGCCTGAAAGTCGGCGTAATATTGCGTGGTAGACCAAATAGTAAAAAGCAAATGGTAGGGATCAACCTTATCCATTTTATCTGCATCCATCCATGCTTGAAGTACATCAATCTTTTGTTTAACCCAAGGGCGAGTATTGGTTCTAAAGTAGTTTTGTAAATAAGGTGCACCGCGCAGTATTTCACTGGCAAATAAGCGAGATTGCATTGGCTGATTTACGGCGAGTATTACTTTGCTTTTAATATAGTTATAAAGCACGGTAGCTGGATCGTCGTTAATTGTGACGTTATCAAGCCCTAAATTCCAATTAGCTATTATGCGGTCGATCACAGATTCGTACAGACCATCTTTACTTTTAAAGTAATACAAAATATTAGCTTTTGGCACCTGTGCTTCTTTAGCAACCATGCTCATACTTGCTCCGTCGTAACCTAATTGCGAAAACAATTGCTCGGCGGCATTTAGAATTAGTTTTTGGTTTTTCTCGCGTGTAACTTCTTTTTTATTTGGTTTTATTTGTGTGGTCATTATAGAGTTTGCGTGTTTAACGTATTGATTGATTGTAGCTTTACTGACCAAAAGGTCAATTACTAAAAAGGGTGAATGTTAAAAACAGGCGAGAGGTTTAAGCTATTAACTTTAATTGTTTAATTAAATAATTACTGTTAGTTTAGTTTCAAATTTACGAGTAGTACTTTTGGGTTGGCAAATGGATTTTATAAGCAAAAATAAATATACACTATATGGAGTCGCTGCAATATTACTGTGGAGTTGCTTAGTTGCATTACTACGGGATATTTCTGAGTTGTTTAGCCCCATTGGTGGTGCTGCGGCTATGTATTCTGTCAGTGCGATATTTTTAATTTTGGTTATGGGAGTGCCCAAGTTTAGTGGTTTTTCGAAACGCTACTTGGTAGTAGGTACTTTATTATTTGTATCGTACGAAATTTGCTTGGCGCTTTCTATTGGTATGGCAAATAGTCGTCATCAGGCAATGGAAATGGCGGTTATTAATTATTTATGGCCCACGCTAACAATATTGCTCTCTATTATTATTGGGCGCAAAAAAGTAAGTTACTGGGTTTACCCAAGCATGATTATTGCTTTTTTAGGCGTTGCTTGGTGTATTACGGGCGATCAAGAAATGTCGGTCGATACGCTTGTTACTAACTTTGCTGATAATCCTGCTACTTACCTAATGGCATTAGCTGCAGCGTTTATATGGGCTATTTATTGCGTAGTTACCCAAAAGCTGAGTAATGGTAAAAATGCCATTACGTTATTTTTTACTGTTACGGCAATTAGTTTGTGGGCGCAATATGGTTTTAGTAATGAAGCGCCATTAACGTTTTCAATCAGCTCAAGCATGACGTTATTATTAGCCGGCGTAGTAGTGGGGAGCGGTTATGCGCTGTGGAATCAAGCTATTATTGGCGGTAACTTAATGCTTTTGGGAACGCTTTCGTACTTTACACCGGTGTTTTCTAGTATTATTTCGGCGTTGTATTTATCTATTACGCTGAGTGCTTCGTTTTGGCAAGGGGTTGTACTGGTAACAGTGGGCTCGCTAATTTGCTACTTTGTAACGCGAGAAAAGCCTAAACGCACAGTAAACTAATCTACTTTAGCTAATGATTATAAAGTACTGATATTTAATGATTTTATATTTTAAATCTAAATTTATACCTTTAATGAGGCGTGCAATACGCCTCATTAAGTTTTTCTTTATAATTTTGCAGGTATAACTGCATAGCTTACTGATTTATTTCTAACTTTTTTTGCACAATAATAAAATATTAATGCAAATACTGCAGCGCTAATATCAACAAAACCGCTTTGATAATATTTTAAAAAATCATCAGCTAATAAAGCCTGTATAAGTGTTGAAACTCCCATACCAGCAGATAAAAATGCAATACCCATTAAGCCCCAATAGCTAGCGTGGTGAGTTCCTTTAAAAAAGGTATAAGCAACAAAGGCAAAAAATACCAAATAGTAACTATAGAGATAGCTGTAATTTGCGTTACCCATATATTGGTTAGTCCATTTAGCTTGTAATAAAGTGGCAACCACTGCAATCATTGACCCTAAGCAAACACCAATTGTTAAATTTGCCATAAATCGTGTACTTCGTTTGTTGGCATCTTGTTTAAAGCGCTTGTCTAGCCATAATAAGTTACCAGAGTAAAATAAGAATGCGCCAAGTAGTCCCATAACAAAATACCCCCAACGTCCCCATTCACCTCCATAAGTACCAAAGTGAAGTGAAAAGAAACTTCCTACTATATTACCCCAAACACCATCATCTCCTTGCGGATAGCTTGAGTTAAGTACTTCTAATGTATAGGGGTGTAAGAATAAGTAGTCGGTATCAGGTCCGCGAACGACAGCGCTGTTATTACTCATTTTTAATGTTGCTGTCGGACTGTTTGTATTTAAACGACTAAATGTAATGTGAATTGGCTCATAACCTGGGGCGTAGTTTTTTGCCGCTAAGAGCTGCTTATTTATGCTTGGTAAGTTTGCAATATGATAATTATGTGCTGCTGGGGCAGGCCGTTGAAAAAAGGATTTATCGTCATAAAATGCTGATAGACCATCATAAACCAGATCATGAAATGCAAATACCACCACAGTAAACGCTATAATTAAATGAAAAGGCAAGCTGGCGATCCCAACTAAATTATGACTATCGAGCCAAAAGCGACTGGCGCCTTTTTCTTTTCGAATCGCAAAAAAGGTTTTTACAAGCGTAGGTAGTAAAATAATCACGCCAGACACCAATGCTAAAAAGTACAGCGCAGATGCTATACCAAGTATATATACGCCTGATTGGTCGTGCCCAATTTCGCCTGCAAACCCAGCGGTTCGATGTAAGTAATCTATTAAATCTGCAAGCTTATTCTCACTTTGTTGCTGTATTACAAGATCATTTTGCTGGTTTAGATAGAGTACCTGTAATTGATTATCAAGTTTCATTCCGCGCTCTTTACCTTGGCTATACCAAGATAGTGGCGCTTGATTTGTTAATAAATCGAGAGAAAAACCATTACCCATTTGCTCAGGGTACTTAGTTATTGCTTGATCAACTAATGTTTGGTGATTGTTAGTGTGTGGTTTAGTCACTGGTGCACTGGCGGGGTTTGCCCACTGTGCTAATTCGTGTTTAAACATGGTTAAACTACCAGCATAAAAACCTATAAAAAGTACTAAACCTGCAATTATTCCAGTCCATGTATGCACGCCTTGGTAGGTACGCAAAATATCGGCTCTTACTCTCATAGCCAATTCCTTAAAATTATAAATAAGCTATATAGCGTTATATTTAAGCCCCCAAGTGTCAGCCAAGCATTTTTTGCTGAACTAAACAGGTAGGTGAAGCTAAAAATAGTTAACCATAAAATGGGTATCATCCACATATTAAATTGCACTTTGTCGGGCGCATCTATGCCTCCCGCTCCGTACCATGCAAAAAAAGCAACGAGAATAAACGCTAGCGCTAGCCCTAAAAAACAACCAGCCAAACTTTTACCAAGCCAAGTTGGTTTTATTTTTTGCCTTTGTGCAGATGACATTATTTTACTTCCTTGTGTTTAATCAGGCTTACGAGCGGAACTATTATTAAAGCGAGCATTATCATTAAAATGATAAAAAATACGGCTGNGCTGCCGCATTAGAAAAAGCATATAAGGCTAATGGTATTGCAATAATAAAAAGGATAAATGCGAGCTTGCGCCAGCTTTTGTTAATGGGTTTGCTTAGAAGTCGTTGGTGGCGGTTACTAAGATAAAACAGGGATATAGCAGTAAATAAAATAAGAGAAAGGGTAAGTTGCAACATAAATTAAAACACTTATTAATGATGTTGCTATTCTAAATGATAACTAAACTCAATTGCAACAAGTGTGTGTTTGTGCTATTTTTTCGAAAAATAAAACAACTATCCATAAAAGGAAATAACTGTGGTAGCTTCATTTAAGCCTGATAAACTTTCACTACTGATTACAAGCTCTTTGTTATTAGCTCAAAGCAATGCATTTGCTGATGAAACAAGTCGCGAATCAATAGATACAATTATTGTAACAGGCGAAAAAATCGAAAGGTCACTCAAAGATACGATTACATCGGTTGCAGTGGTAGATAAGTCACTATTAGAAAATGGACAACTAGGTTCGGTTTCAGAAGCTTTGGCAGAAATGGCAAATGTAGTGGTACTTACTGGAGCCGTGCCAGATATGCGCGGTGTGTCGGGTAATGGTGGTGCAACAGGTTTTAACTCATTTAGTGGAGGCTCTAAAGCAAGAGTATCAACGCTTGTTGATGGTGTAAGTCAGCCGTTTGTAGCTGATTTAACCGGTGATACAGGGTTGTGGGATATAGATCAAATAGCGGTATACCGTGGACCGCAGTCAACTAGTAATGGTCGTAATAGCATTGGTGGTGCAGTTTATATGACAACCAAAGCACCAACACAAGATTTTGAAGGTGCTGTACGCGTTGGGTATAGAAATCAAGATAGTTACCTTGATACAGCCGCTGTTGTTTCGGGGGCTTTAATTGAGGATGTACTAGCATTTCGTTTGTCTACTCAATATGTAAATGGTGAAACCTTTAGCAATCCAACGATACATGAAACCAATCCAACAGATAAAAACTTAAATAAGCTTAATACCAGTAGTACGCGTGCAAAATTACTGTATACCCCAACAACAGATTTAGCTGTACAGCTAACTTACTCTACCTACAGTGAAGAGGGTAATACAGGCCGTAAGTACTTTGAAGGTGATGAACCGTTTGATTATGTACCGTTATTTCAGCGCGATATGGATACCCAATCAGACACGACTCAGGTAAATATTGATTATAAAATAAATGATAACTTTTCGTTCGATATACTACTCGCTTATATGGATTATGACTGGGGCTACGAAGCATATGAGGCACTTGCCAGTGCAGAGTCTGATATTTATATGGATGAAAAAAATATCACAATTGATAGTAAATTAAACTTTGGCTTAAATAGTGATTTTTATTCGGGCTTTGTAGGTATTGCTTATTTTGACCGTGAACAAGACTTTAAAAGCGTTGGTGCAACCAATTATTTTGGTGACGATAGTAGTGACTCTAAAGCAATTTATGGCGAAACAAGCTTTGAGTTAACAAATGAGCTTACGTTAACAGCGGGGCTGCGAGTTGAGCGTGAAGAACAACTTCGTAATTTTGATATGGCTTTTGGTGGCAGCAGATTAGTTGAGCGATTAGATAATTCTAATACGATAAAACTACCTACGGTAGCTGTTCAATATAAAGTAACTAACAACACTACCTTATCGGCAAGTGCTCGTCGTGGTTATAACGCTGGTGGTGGTGCCTTAGATTTTGCTGCACAAGAATACTATTACTACGAGCAAGAATCAGTAAATACCTATGAAGTAGGCTCGCGTAGCGTACTAAATAATGGTGATTTAAATATTAGTGCTAATATTTTTTACAATAACTTTAATGGTTATCAAGCCTTAAGCTCAAGTCGAAAAATCACTAATATTGACGATGCACATAGCTATGGCTTAGAACTTGAAGCATATAGCATGCTAGGTGAGCAATGGCAGTTACATGCAGGGCTAGGTTTATTAAAAACTAAAATAGATGAATCAGCGACTTATTCAGATGCAGTGGGTAACGAATTAAACTCAGCACCAGAGCTAACTGCAAGTTTAGGTTTATCGCATTGGTTTACAGATAGCTTAAAGTTAAATGTGAGCGCTAATTATGTAGACGATTACTATGGAGATTTAACTAATACAGAAGAGCGTGTTGCCGGAGGTTATACAATTACGCGTGCAACAATAAGCTATAACAGCGATCATTGGTTGGTGAGTGCTTTTATTAATAATGCATTAGATGAAGAAGCATTTACGTCAGTTGAGCCTGCAAGTGGTCCCTACCCAACGGGTTATGTTGCGGTAGTGAATCCTCAAACGTTAGGTGCTTCAGTAACGTATCGTTTTTAACGTGCATTAATTAAGCAACGAGGATGACTATTAAAATTAAGCAGTAAATTTTAATAAACAAAGTAGCCCTATTATTTTAGGGCTTTTTGTTGCGTGCAGATTATTTTGCATTATTTACCTGTGCTAATAATTCAATAACTTTTTGTTGACCAAAGGTTTGTGCAAATAGCTCGGCCGTTTGACCTGCTTTGTTTTGATGCGCGTTGTCGCAATCAAGTGATACGAGTGTTTTAGCTATACTAAATTCACCTCTAAAAATAGCGGCCATTAGCGCTGTGTTGCCACGGTTATCTTCTAGACAGGCATTAGCGCCTAAGTGTAAAAGTGTGTTAACCGTGTTTTTATTACCATGGTAAGTAGCAATCATTAACGCGGTGTAGCCTTTATTGTTGTAGCTGTCGATAGGAATACCAGCATCTACAAATTGCTCTATTACAGCGGTGTCGTTTGTACGTGCTGCGGCAAAGTAATAAGCAAATAAGCTTTGGTATTGTGTTTTTGCAGAATGTTGGCTTTCAACTTGCGTACTGGGTGTTTGTGTACTTGGGGTATTTTGAGCGTAAACGCTACTGGTAAAGCTCAGTAGTAGAGCGACTATAATTAATAAATTACGCATAACAATTGTCTCTTATAAAAAGAGGAAGGGGGTTATCCCTTCCTCATAATTGTGGTTGCTTATATAGCTGCTTGCTTAGTTGGGACTAATTTTTACAACTGATTACTTACAGCTAGTTAATTACAACTAGCTACTTACAAGTTAGCGGCTAGTTGTTTAACCATTTTAAGGTCGCCGTTTACAGCTTTAGTTAAGCGTGTACCGTACTCACTATCTGCTTTGTAAAAGTGGCTAAGCATTTTGTGTTTAACACTGCTGTTTTGCACTTTGCCTAAATCGCCTGCTAGGTTATTAATTAGGTTTGTACGTTCTTGTTTGCTAAAACCACGGTATATAACACCTGCTTGCGCGAAGTTTTGCTGCTTTTTAATCGCGGCTTGTTGTACAAAGCCTTTTAGCTCTGTGTTACTTCTACGTGCAATTGGGTTTTCAGCTACGTTTTCTTGGCTTGGCTGGTAGTTAACATTGCTTGTTGTATTCCCGTAGTTCATTGCACCGTCTTGGTTGTAGTTAACCACTTCAACTTTTGCACGGTTAATTGGCAATTGCTGGTGGTTAGCACCTAGGCGGTACATTTGTGTATCAGCGTAAGAAAACATACGACCTTGTAATAAACGGTCTTCTGATGGCTCAATACCTGGAATAATGTTTGCCGGTGCCATTGCTACTTGTTCCGTAGATTGGAAGAAGTTAGTTGGCATACGGTTTAAGGTCATTGTTCCTACTTTAGTTTCTTTAATATCTAACCACATTTTTGTTGCATCTAACGGGTTGTAATCAAAATCATCAAGCTGCGATGGATCAAGCGTTTTAATGTACAGATCCCATTTTGGGAAATTGCCTCTGTTTATTTCAGTGTATAAATCTTGTGTTAAATGTTGAAAGTTTTGGCTTTGTACTTTTGCCACTTCTTTTGCGTCAAGGTTATCAATGCCTTGCTGGCTTACCCAATGAAACTTAACGTATTTAACATCACCCGATTTATTAATCATTTTGTATGCATGTACACCCCAACCGTCCATTTTACGAAGACTTGCTGGTGTACCGTAGTCACTGTAAACCCACGTTAGCATTTGTGTAGAACCTGGTTCGTGTGAGAAAAAGTCAAATACACGGTTAGGATCTTGAATGTTATCAACCGGAGATGGCTTTAAAGAGTGCACCATGTCTGGAAATTTGATTGCATCACGAATAAAGAACACAGGTAAGTTATTACCTACTAAATCCCAGTTACCTTGGTCTGTGTAAAACTTAGTTGCAAAGCCACGTGGGTCACGCAGTGTTTCTGGGCTACCTTTAGAGTGGATTACAGATGAAAAGCGAACAAATACGTCTGTTTCTTTACCTGCTTGTGCAAACGGTGCTGCAATTGTTAAATCGTCTAGCTCTTTTGATGCTACAAACACACCGTGTGCGCCAGTACCACGAGCATGCACAACACGCTCAGGAATACGCTCACGTGCAAAGCGTTGTAGTTTTTGAATTAGTTGTACGTCTTCTAGTAATACGCTGCCACGTTCGCCAGCCGTAATTGAATTTTGGTTGTCGCCAACAGCTGCGCCGTTGTCTTTAGTTAACGTAGTCGCTGCGCTTGCCGGTAATGCCATTGCAAGTGCTAGTGCACTTAGTGTTAATTTTGTTTTGTTTATTTGAGTATTCATTGTCGACCTCATCTATTTAAAAGTGCCGGCAGTGGTGCTGGCTGTTAATCTGTTAACGATAGTATTCATTTTTTTAACTTCGGTAAAACTGATTAATTAGATTGGTCTGATTTGAAAAATAGATGAAATAATTTAACAGGTGTATGTTTAGAGTTAACACCAATTTTGGTACTACGACCTTAGTCGATATGCATATTAATAAAATTGATTAAATACAGAGGTTTTTAATTTTAATTGCGTGTATTTTCACCAAGCTGGTGCGTTTTATACTTACAACGTGTTGACATATCAATTCAATAAAGGGAATATGCTCAATCGGTGGGCTTATGCTCATTATTGAGTTGCACTAAAAAGCTGCACAATATTAATCGCGCTTAACTCGTTATACTTAAATTAGCTAAACCAAACAGTTTTAATAAGGTGACAAGATGAATACTAACATTGAGCTAGTGATATTTGATTGTGATGGCGTTGTTATTGATAGCGAAATTTTAAGCGCACAAGTACTCATTAATATGCTTGTTGAAAAAGGCGTTGATATTGACCGTGCTTATGTACAGCAACACTTTTTAGGCTGCAATTTTAAAACAGTAAGCCAAAAAATAGCGGATGCATTTAATGTCACTCTTCCTGAAAGCTTTGAAGGTGACTACCGCGAAGCACTGTTAAACGAATTTGAAACAGGGCTAACCACGACTGACGGTATAAAAGACGTACTTAACAATTTAGCTGTGCCTATTTGTATAGCTACTAGCAGCAGCCCAGCACGCACCGCAAAAGCGTTGAGCGTAGTGAGTTTAAGTAAGTACTTTAGCGATACGGTTTTTACCAGCAGCGAAGTTAAGCGTGGCAAACCAGCACCCGATTTATTTTTACATGCAGCTAAACAAATGGGTGTAAAGCCAGAGCATTGTTTAGTGATTGAAGACAGTAAAGCCGGCGTAAATGCAGGAATTGACGCCAACATGCAAGTACTGCATTACAGCGGTGGGCAACATATGCAAGGCTCTGTTAATCATGTACACAGTGCTTACCCAAATGTTGATCATTTAACGCATTGGCAAGATTTTTTTAGTGCATACCCTGCACTTAAAAAGCAGTAAACACGCAGCTTTTTAAATAAACAAAGTTTTAAACGCGATTTGCTCGCCTTACACACTGACAGGCAAGCAAACGCAAAATATAAATGTAGATGGTTTTGCTTTACTAAAAATAAAACAAAACATGGCAAAACATCATGCGTTTATAAGCCAAATTATAAAAGGCGAAGTATTTAGGTATTAAGTACTTTGCTGTTAACAATAGGAAATACCATGGCAACGAGTCCACACACACAAACATTTAAAGATGTAAACGAAGAGCAACTTCCTGTTGCTAATAATAAGCTTCACGGCTGGAAGCATTTTGCAGGGCTATACGCCGGCGAACATGTTGCGGCTACTGAATTTGTTATTGGTGCAACGTTTGTTGCATTAGGCGCTTCAACCATCGACATTCTACTGGGTTTATTAATAGGTAACCTGTTAGCAATGTGTTCTTGGTGGCTGATTACTGCACCCATTGCAGTAGAAACCCGCTTAAGTTTATATAACTACTTAAACAAAATCGCTGGTAACTCAATGACCAAGCTCTATAACTGGGCTAACGTGGTTATTTTTAGTGTTATATCGGCCGCCA
>NZ_AUTP01000191.1:34494-38723 GCF_000498075.1 Pseudoalteromonas sp. TAB23 | reverse complement strand
CTTTCTATATGGGCTCGCTTACTTTTCATAAATTCAATCGACTCAGGAACCGAATTCCAATAGCCACTAAAGTGACCTTGGCGTTTAAAGTCGAGTAATATACTAAACAATCTATCAAGTTCTGAACGAGTCATCGCACCTATATTGTTAAATTTTATAAGCCCTTTACTTTGTGCTGCTAGGGCTAGGTCAAAGAGTCCAATGGTAGGCGCATTTACGATAGCTACTTTACCTCTGTTCTCGTCATCAAGCAGCCAACTCCAGCTTTCGGTTTCGTATGCTATACCGGGCTTAATAAAATCGGTGTTGTAACCAAAAGAGTCAACATTATGCACATAAGGTAAAAAGCTAATATGATCGCTTTCTTGTGAGCTTAATGTGCCATCGGGTTGAACATTTAATAATTTATAGGGAGCATCACCTGCACCAATACTTGCAGTTTCGGTTAGTTTTCCCGTTTTAGTAAGTGGATTTATCTCGTTAAAGTAGGTGAGTCGTTTTTTTTCTATTGGCTGAATGGAACCTGCATCCCAAAGCACATTAATGCTGTTTGACCATTGTTCGTATAAATCAAAGGAGCCAGGGTCCATTGATGCCTTTTGCAAAACGGCAGCGCTGCCTGCGGGAGTAAATTCTATATTAATACCCAAGTCACTCATCGCTTGCTTGCGAATAGCCTCTTGGAGTGTTACATGCGTACCAAGTACTCTTAATGTGACTTTTTTTCGGGCAAAAACATAAGGCGCATGTGTTATTGCACCAGCTGTTAAACCTATTGCAGCTAGCTTTTTTAGCGTTGAACGCTTGGGTATGTCCATGTTAAGCCTAAAGTATTAATGTGTGACATTATATATAGCTAAGAACTTGTAAAGACACAAGTTGAATGGATAAATTTAAAATTATATAGAATGAAAAATTAGAATAGTAGGGTGTCAAAAAACAATAAAAACAATGGAAAAATAGAAGAGTAGAGCGAATTTGAAAAGGAGTAGGAAAGTGGTGGAGCTAAGCAGGATCGAACTGCTGACCTCCTGCGTGCAAGGCAGGCGCTCTCCCAGCTGAGCTATAGCCCCACATTCCTAAGTTACATATAATGTAACTGCTTGACTGCTGAGTTCCAAGCGGGACGAACTTTAAGTTTTTTTATAAAATTGGTCAAGTATTTTTTCGTAAATTTTCACTGTTTACGTCAATTTTTGTTAGACTCGGCTTAATTCAAAACTAAAACGATAAAAAACAATGAAAAAATGTGTTCTAGCGCTTATGGTTTTACTCGCTGGCTGTGCCTCAAATGATGAGCCGCCTTTTGAAATAAATAATAAACAGTTTCACGAAAAGCAAGATGAGCAAGGTAATAAACTTTTTGCTTATGTTGTTTCGGTAAAAGCTAAGCATCGTGAAAACTTTAACCTTGACCGTGGTCCTAACAAGAGACCAAGCCGTGGTGAGGTTAAGCAGTATATTGAACAAGAGCATTTTGAAGAATCGAGCATTCTAAAGTTACAGCTAGAAGATCAAGCAGTTGAATTATTAAATCAAGAGCTAAAAGAGCGTGAGTATTGCGATAACAAACATGAAGTTAATGATGTTTTATGGCGAGATTTGAGCGTACAGCTAAGAGGACGTTGCTTGTAATATGTTGGCTGATAAAACTAAGTTAGCAGAGCTTTTAGTGCGCCTCGATATTACTTACGATGCAATAGAACATCCGCCGCTACATACTAGCTTAGCGGCTGATGAGTTTATGATTGAGCGCCCAGGTACTCGTCTTAAAAACCTGTTTTTACGCGATAACGAAGGCAAGCGACACTTTTTAGTTATTACAGCGCACAATAAGCAACTCGATTTAAAGGCACTATCAAAGCAACAAGGGCTTTCGCGTTTAGGGTTTGCATCAAGTGAGCGGCTAGCTAAATATTTAAAAGTGGCTCCTGGGTGTGTATCTATGTTGGCTCTTTTAAATGACAAGCAAAACGAAGTGAGCTTATGGGTCGATCAAGATATTTGGGGTGGTGATTTGTTTCATTGTCATCCGTTTGAAAACACCCAAACATGGTTGCTTAGTAAATCTGATTTAGAAGCATTTTTTAATCACACAAAGCATCAACCGCGCGTTGTATTTTTACCCTCAAAATAAGCCCACATAATTAACGATAAACCGCATAAGCAAACCGCAAGTAGTGTAAACATAAACGCTGTTTGCCCATGATGTTGGTATACCACACCGGGTAATAACGACCCCAATGCACCGCCACNCCGCCATTGGTTACACTTGGCGGGGCTTTACTTATTTTATTAACGAGTGGCGCTGCGGTTGAGTGAATCACAAACATAGCACCACAAAACAAAGTAAATGCGATTAAAAATAAGCTAAGCTGGTGGCTCATTAATAAAATAATACTCACACTATAAAAACTAAATACCGCAGTTAATAAATGCCAAGGCGAAGGGACTTTTTTAAGTAACCAAGGTGCAGCAATAGAGGCGAGGGCACCAATTAAATAACCACTGTAAACTAAACCTATGTCACGAGTATTGGTAATTGAAAACGTGTTTTGTAATATAAACGGTAAGTAATTAAGTAGTGCAGCAAAGCAAAAAAACATACAAAAAACGGCACCGTACACTTTAAGGATAGCCCCTTCTTTAAGCTGTTTAATGTAGTCCAGTGGTGAAAGCTGAGACTTTGTTGCTGGGTTCGAAAATTGAGAATGTTTGATTGTTAAAGCTAAAAAAATAAGCATAAAAGCAATTACGTAATAAAAGCTCTGCCAATTCCATAAGTCGCTAAACAAAGCTGCAAGCACACGACCAAAGTAACCACCAACTATACTGCTACCAATATAAAGGGTCATATTTTTTTGAAGTGTATCAGCGCTATAACTCATGCCTATATAACTAGTCATTGCTGTTAAAGCTGCGGGGAGCGTCAAACCCTGTAAAAATCTGACTAATAATAAAAGCTCAAAGTTAGGTACATAAATAAAAAGTAAGCAACTAAAGCCTAAAAGCACCATTGCAATACGTAGAATTAGTAGTGGATTTATTTTTGCTAAAAATAAACCATAAACGAGTGGGGCAATGGCTAAGGGCAACATAGTTGCAGTCATTAAGCTGCCAGCTACCGCAGGTGCTACATTAAATTCGCTCGCAAAAAGGCTAAGTAGGGGTTGCGGTGCATAAAGCACAAAAAATATAAATACCGAGCAAACGAGTAAATGAGGTAAACGCATTCTATGGCTTGTGCATTTGCTGATTGGTTGCGTGGTATTGTATTAAAAATTGCTTTTAATTCATAATTAAAATCATAGTCACTGCGCTATATCGTGGTTTGTTTTAATTAGTTTGTTAGATTAATGTCGATAGCGCTGTTATTTGAACTCGTTGGTGATTAAAATAGTGATAATATTAGTTTTTAGTGGAACAAAGTCATGGGTTCATTACAAGACCAATTGCTTCAAGCAGGATTAACAACATCGCATAATGCTAAAGTTGCTAAATCAGAAAAGCGTAAGCAACAAAAAAAGCAAAAGAAAGGGGCTACTAGCAACCCAAGTGATCTGCAAAAGCATATTCAACAAACCAAGCTAGAGCAGCAAAAAAAAGCTGAAGAGCTTAACCAAACACGCCAAGTGAGCTTAAAGCAACGCGAACAAGAAGCGCGTGTTAAACAAATTTTAGAGCACCACAACCAAGACGCTATTCGTGGTGAGCGCACATTTAATTTTACTTATCAAAACAAAGTAAAAAATATCGACGTGAACGAGAAAACGCAAAAAGCGTTATCGGGCGGTCGTTTAGCTATTTGTGTACTAGAAGGGCAATTTTACGTATTAGACGACGAACCAGCACGCAAAGTGGCTGAAGTTGACGAAAAGTATATTGTTTTTCATGTAGAGCCAGAAAACAAACCAAAAGATGAAGATGACCCGTACGCAGACTTTGAAGTACCAGATGATATAGTGTGGTAATAGTCCATTAAGGGTAAGCTCATTTTTATTTGATAAAGTATATAAAAGTGAGACAGAAACGAGTTAGCGGTTTTTGGTTAAGTTGATCGTCTAGCGTCGTTTCGTACGTATGCTTTTTATTTGATTGTTTACTACAATCAATAGAACAGTTTTTCTAACCGTCAAAAAAGAAGAGTAAATACAATGAGCAAGATGAAAACACTACTATTAGGCGCGGGTATTACTTTAGCCGCAAGCTTCTCGTTTAATGCAGCAGCT
>NZ_AUTP01000191.1:27202-34484 GCF_000498075.1 Pseudoalteromonas sp. TAB23 | reverse complement strand
CTGCCGATGGCGCTGCACTTTATACCGCTAAAAATTGTCAAACTTGTCATGGCGCTGAAGGTAAAGCACCAATTATGGGTATGTACCCTAAACTAAACGGTCAAAACAAAGACTACTTAGTAGCGCAAATGAAAGACATCAAATCAGGTGCACGTAATAACGGTATGACCATGGCTATGAAAGCAATGGTTGCAACGGTAACTGATGAAGAGTTTGAAGCAATTGCAGATTACCTAGCTAACGTAAAATAATTTACGCAGCTATACCATTTTAATGCAATTGGTATTTTAGTTTTACAAACAGCCACACAATAGTGTGGCTGTTTTGTTTGGTGTTTGCTATAAAATAGAGACTGCTTTAGACTTCTAAACATCTGTTCGTACAGGTTAATAATGTACGTTTTTAAAAGGCTTATTATGTTTGATTTACCCCAACTCGATTTAAAAAATAAAGTATCAGCACAAGAGTGGCAACTGCGTATTGATTTAGCCGCGTGTTATAGACTGGTAGAGCACTTTCGTTGGGGGGATTTAATCTATACGCATTTATCAGCACGTTTGCCTGGCACCGATCACTACCTAGTAAATGCCTTTGGTTTAACCTTTGATGAAGTAACTGCGTCTAATTTAGTGAAGGTCGACTTAGACGGTAACATTATTGACGATACGCCATTTAGTATTAATCCTGCTGGCTTTACTATTCACAGTGCGATTCATGAGGTACGCGAAGACGCTCATTGTGTTATTCACCTTCATACCAAAGAAACAATCGCTGTCGCTACACAAAAAAATGGTTTATTACCGCTTAGCCAGTATTCAATGTTTTCACTGCCATCGCTTTCTTATCATGGCTACGAAGGGCTTGCAGTAAACGACGACGAGCGAAAAGTGTTACAAGATGATTTGGGCAGCACCAACCATATGTTATTGGTAAATCACGGTGGCTTAACGGTAGGCCCAACGGTAGGCGATGCGTTTATGCGCTTTTATGATTTACAGCGAGCGTGTGAAATACAACTAGCGCTACAATCAAGCTCGCAAGAGGTGATTGAAGTACCGCAACCTATAATCGACAATATTTATAATCAAGCAAACGTAGTACACAGTGGTAGCACTGGCGGGCAACTTGCGTGGCCTGCTATGTTACGTAAAGCGTATCGACTTGACTCTAGTTTTGCAAAATAACCCATAGCGGTTAATAAGGAATTTTAATGAAAGTAAATCGCGTTGAAGTATTTGATATTCACTGTCCTGATAGACCTTCTTGGACACCTGTGTTTGTACGTATTCATACTGACGAAGGTATTAGTGGTGTTGGCGAAGCGGGCCTTGCATACGATTTAGGTCACAGTGCTGCAGCGGCTATGATTAAGGAAATGGCCGATGCCTTTTTAATCGGCCACGACCCATTTCAAACAGAAAAACTATGGTCTCGTATGTTACGTGAGAGCTTTTGGGGCTTAGGTGGCGGACCTGTTGTATATGCTGCAATGAGCGCAATAGATACCGCGCTTTGGGATATTAAAGGTAAAGCGCTTGGTTTACCTGTATATCAATTATTAGGCGGTAAAGTTAACGACAAACTACGTACGTACGCATCACAATTACAGTTTGACTGGGATAGCGAATTTAAAGCGCTAGTACAGCCGCAAGAATATGCAGAAGCTGCTTTAAAAGCGATAGCTGAAGGTTACGATGCAGTAAAAGTAGATCCAATTCAGTACGATAAAGACGGCAATACTTATTACGATCGTACAAAAATAATTTCACGTACTGAAATGAAGCTATACCGTGCGCGTATGCAAGCTATTCGCGAAGCAGTAGGCGACGAAGTAGACATTATTTTTGAATGCCACAGTTTACCAGGCGTGACAACAGCCATTCAGTTGGGTGAAATTGCAGAAGAATTTGACTGTATGTACTTTGAAGAGCCTGTTAACTATTTAAACCATTCATTACATGCAAAAGTAGCAGACAAAGTTAATGTGCCAATTGCTGGTGGTGAACGTTTGTATAATCGCTGGGGTGTGCGCCCGTACTTAGAAGATCAAAGTATTGATGTTCTACAACCTGATATTGGTTTATGTGGTGGTTTTACCGAAACCAAAAAAGTGTGTGATTACGCTGATATTTTTGATGTGCGTATTCAAGCTCACGTATGTGGCGGGCCTGTTGCAACAGCAGCATCACTGCACTTAGAAACGGCTATCCCTAACTTTTTGATTCATGAGCACCACACTTATGCGATTAAAAAGTGGAACCGCGAGTTATGTTTACAAGACCCACAACCTAAAAATGGTTTCTTTGAAGTGTCAGAAGAGCCAGGGTTGGGTATTGAATTAAATGATGAGATTGTTATGCGTTCTCAACGCGTAGAAATAAAATAATAGCCTTTTAAGCTAACTTTAGGTCATGCATTAAAAAGCCGGTAAGTGATTAGTCACTTACCGGCTTTTATTTGTTTAGGGGAAGTAAAGCTTGTTATAACTCGTTGATTTTACATTCGACATCTTTAAGCTCAATAGTTGCTTTGCTATCGAGATGGCGTATATAGCATTGCTTGCCTTTAATCATCAATTCAAACTGATCGGGTGTATTGCGACTTTGCGTGTCGATAATATTATTACCATCTACATTGCTAAGGGTTACTGTGCTGCTGGTAGTAAATACATCATCAGCTAATTGAGTCTCTTGCATATGTACAAGTGTTTTAATTGCTTTGCTAACCGCTGTTTTATTTTGCTTTGCCAGTAGAGCATGTTGCAGCTTAGGTGTCGGGTCTGGATTTTGAGATATGCAGCCATTGAGAAGAAGCGCTGAAAATACAACGATTAGTAAAAAGTACATTTTCATAAATTGGCCGTATTATCATAAAAAGAGAGTTTAATATAACTAGTTTTACTTACACTTGGTAGTAGTGCTTAGCGTTTGTATAGCTAAGGTCATGCCATGTCTTATCGTTTGAGCATAACGCCTTATGGCAGTGCCATAGGTTGTTGTAGCTTGTATTTATTTGGCACACAGGGAAGTTGCTAGCAAACATAATACGCTGCTGTCCAAAGTGATTAAAAAGAAAATTAAAACACGCTGCTTGTTGCTCACTGGTAAGTTGTAGTAATTCAAAACCAGAAAATTTAATAGCTATGTTGTCATGCTGAGCAAGTAACTCAACACCTTGTCGCCAATCATTTAAATTACTTGGCAGTCCTGCATGATTAATTATAATTTGAAGCTGCGGTAGCTGCCTAGCGTAATAAGCCACTTGTTTAGTTATTTCGCTATTTTCAATATCAAATTGAGCTTCAAAATGCAGTTTATTTTTAGCCAATAAATTAAGGTTATTAATACAGTGAGGGCTTTTTAGTCTCACTGCATCATCTTCTTCGGTTATATCTCTTATACCACAAAGGCTTGAATGAGCCAGTGCATTTAGCACGCGACTAAATTGCTCTGCGGGCGCATCAATTTGATTGTAACTAATAGCCTTAAATGAAAGGTCTTTTAAATGCGAGCTTAGCCAGTTTAGCTCGTTAATAGGGGAGGTGTTATCAAACCCTGCTTCTATATGAACAAGCCCTACTAGCTCAAAGTCAGTACTTTTAACAAGTTGCTGTGCACTTACTGGCTGNTGTTTTATTTTTTCTAAATTTGGCCACGCTGGTGGGTTAGCGCCTTGTAGCCATGAGTATTGACCTTCTACTAAATTAAAAAAGTGTACGTGTGGGTCAATAATTTTTAGGCTCATTGCACATTACTCATTGGGCAGTGTAGCCACCGTCAATGCTTTGTAGGCTGCCAGTAATAAAGCTGGCATCGTCGCTTGCTAAAAAGCTCACAAGGGCAGCAACCTCATCGGCTTGACCTAATCGGTTAAGCGGTTGAAGACTTGCTTCCTCGGCAACTATTTCAGCTTTGTTTGCGCCACTTTTTGCGCAGTACGCATCTATCGCGTTATGAAATAGCGGGGTTTCTATTGTGCCAGGGCATACCGCATTTGCTCTAATATTAAAACCCGCATAATCAAGCGCTGTTGTTTTAGCCATTGAGGCAAGGGCATGTTTTGTTAGGTTATACGCAAAAGAGTTTTGCTTACCTATAATTGCCTGATCGGAAGCGACTAATATAATAGCGCCGCCATTTTGCGCTTTCATGCTTGGCAATACGCTTTGTATTGCGGCATAAGCGCCTTTAACATTAAGCGCAAAAAGTGCATCGAGAGTTTGCTCGTCGGTGCTTTCTATATTTGCGCTTAAGTGTTTTCCAGCATTAGAAACAAGTACATCAATACGTTTGCTTTGTTCACAGATAGCGTTGATACAGCTTTGTACCGCCGATACATCACTTACATCACACTGATGAAATATACCGATTTCGCTCAGCTCTATATCAAGGTTATGTACTTCATAGCCGTTGTTTAGCAAACGCTTAACTACGGCTAAGCCAATACCTTTTGTACCACCTGTAACGACTGCAACTTTAGACATACTTACTTCCTTTATTGCTAACTAGTGAGAGTGACCACAGCCGCCTTCAGCGTGCACGTGTCCGTGAGAAACTTCTTCACTTGTTGCTTCACGTACCGATATAACTTCAACGTCAAACGTTAGTGTTTTGCCCGCAAATGGGTGGTTTAAATCACAATCTGCGTTAAAACGACCAACCTTAACAATAGTAACCTGATGACGACCTTGGTTAGAGCTAACCATTGCTGTCATACCTGGTTTCCATACTTTAACGTCGCCTTGTAGGTGCTTAAGCGGAATACGTTGAATTAAGTCATCAACACGCTCGCCGTATGATTCACTTGGCTCTAGAGTTACACTAAATTTTTCGCCAGCTTCTTTGCCTTCAAGTGCTTTTTCTAAACCAGGAAGCATGCCTTCGCTGCCATGAATGTAAGTAAGTGGCGCTTCGTTTGTGCTACTTTCAATTTGCTCGCCCGCTTCGCTAAGGGTGTAATGAAATTCAACTGCTGAATTTTTGCTAATTTGCATGCTTGTCTCTTCAAATAATAACTATGTTAGGGCGCAATTTTACGCGAAATATACTTGTTTATAAACTTAACGTGGCTGATTTAGTGTTTTTTGTAAATTTAGCAGAAAATCTTTTTTTGTTGGGGCTGCTTTTTGCTTTTCAGCCTGTGGTATAAACAGTACTAATTGAGTGCCAGGCTTTAAAATACTTGATGCAGAGAGTTTGTTCCATTTTGCCAAGTCGCTATGAGGTACATCGTAAAGCTGACTTATACTCCAAAGGCTATCGCCCGACTTAACTTCATAATCTATTTCAATGGTGGGAATCGCAATCTCTTGGTGTTCTAAATAAGGGCTGATTTTGTAATCAACAGTTAATGTGCTTGGCAGGGTTTTAGGTTGTCCAACTAATAACTTTTCTCCAACGCCTATTAAATTATTATTTTTGTTATTAAGTTGTTTTAAAGCTTTTACCGACATACTAAAACGTTTAGCGATGCCGTATAGCGTGTCGTTTTGTTTAACGATGTACTCTCCAGCAAAGTTTGATTTAAAAAACTGACTTTTTAATAAGGCCTCTTGCCCTATAGGCAGCAGTAAAGTATGCGGCCCGTTAGGTGAGCTTTGATTTTTTAAATATCCCTGATTAATCGCGTGTAACTGCTTTGAACCTATACCAGAGAGCTTAGCGATGACTGAAAAGTCGAACTGCTGGCCTATATTCATCTGTGTTGTAAATGGCTTATATGCAAGCTTTGGGCGTTTAATGCCCTTTTGTGGGTGCTTAACTAAATAGCTTAAAGCGAGTAACTTGGGTACGTAGTCGGCGGTTTCTTTTGGCAGACTGAGTGACCAGTAATCGGTGCTTTTACCGCGTTTTTTGTTTTTTTCGATTGCGCGTTTAACGCGGCCCTCACCACTGTTATAAGCAGCCAAAGCATGTAGCCAATTACCATCAAAGCGTTTATGTAAGTAGCTTAAGTAATCAAGTGCAGCATCGGTTGAAGCAAGTACGTCTTGGCGACCGTCGTACCATTGGTCTGACTTAACTCCAAAGTGATGCGCTGTTGCGCCAACTAACTGCCAAACACCAACAGCTTGCTGTGATGAGGCTATCGTTGGTCTAAAATCGCTTTCTACAAATGGTAGTAAAGCGAGCTCCATAGGTAGTTGCTTTTGCTCAATTTTTTTTACGATATGATACAGGTAAGGCGCTGCGCGTTTACTCACAGTTTGTAAGTAGTTAGGTTGCTTTGCGTACCAGCTGATACGCTTTTTTAACGCGCGATTTTGATAAACCGTAAAGTGTAGATTGTTGGCTATATGCACCCACAGATCGGTGGTTTTTGGTGGGCGCTTTTTTACGATTGTTTTTTTGAATTGAAGTGGCGTAACGTGCTCACTAACTTGGGGCGTTTGAGCTACTTCATCATCAATATCATAAGTATAGTCAGGCTCAAAATGAGTAAATATTTGTGGAGCTTCTTGTGGTTCTTGCTCCGTTGATTGACAACCAAATAACAAAATACCCAAACAACATAAAACCAAACTGCGCATAGTGATCACTTTTGTGAATTCCTTTTATTATTTTAACACAATCCGTTGTGTTGAGTTATTCTGCGCTTTTTGCGCGATTTAGGCCAGCTTGTAAAAAGAAGTTGCTCGATTTTATATTAAGCGCTTCTTGTTTATAAGGCTCAATAACTGATTCAGGAAACGACAGCATTAACTGCTCAATACTTTGATCTTTATTGTTTTTAACGTGCTCTGTTATGGCTGTTAAAAATGATAGAGGCTGTTTCAGCTGCTCTTTTGTTAATGTACCGCCGTGCCCAGGTAAAATAATAGTGAGCTTTTCGTCGTTAATATATTGCTTAAGCAACGTTTGCCAACTTTTAAGTTCACCGTGTCCAGGGTAAGGAAGCCAGTCAACGATATCGCCACCAATCAGCACACTGCCATTATTAGTAGTAATAGTTAAATCACCGTTAGTATGGGCTTGCTGCGGCTCAATGGTTATCTCAAAACCACCAAGGTCGATAGTTTTACGACTATCAATTACTATTTCTGGTTTGCTAAGCTGATACTCCTGCCAGCGAAAAAGTCGTTTTTTTGCAAGCTCTAACTTATTTCGCCATTTAGCTTGCTCTTCTTTGGGCACATTCGCTAATCGTTGGTAGCTCAGCTCAATGCTCTTTTCATACGTGTCTAGTTTGTCGGTATATGCTGTTTGATAAAGGTTAAAATTTTTATTTACCTGCTGATGAACAATGAGCTTAGCATCAGGGTAAAAATTTTGCATAACCGCCA
>NZ_AUTP01000191.1:0-27195 GCF_000498075.1 Pseudoalteromonas sp. TAB23 | reverse complement strand
TAGCCACTAAATAGCATAAGGGTGTTTTAAGGCGGTTCTTTAAATCTTCAGCAAGTTGTTCAACTGCAGCAAAATTGGCGCTCGTATCAACAAGTAGGGCACATTTCTCGCCTTCAATTAATACTTGGTTAGAGTCGTAAAAGCGAAGCTTGTCTTGTTGCTTTAAAAACTGAATATGAGGGTTTATTGTATTCCAAGTGACGGCAGCATAGGTGTTAGGTACTATTGATAATAAAGTGCATGCTAATAGTAAGTGCTTACATGAAGAGGCTATGTTTGAAAGTTTTAACTTCATTTATTATCTCTACGCTGATGTTTAATTACTTTAATAATAAACAAAAAGCGCAGTATGCGCTTTTTATTTTTGGTGTTTGGGGTCATTTGCCAAATGCTGACTGAGTTTATCAATCATTTGGTCTTGATGCTGTTGCTCAACTGTAGCCTGTGTTTTTGCTTCTAGCAATTCGTGGCTTAAGTTTAATGCTGCCATTAGTAGGGCTTTTTGATCGTTTCTAACGGTTGAGCGTTGCTTCATTTGCTCAACTAAGTCATTTAGATTTTTAGCTGCTGCTATTAATGCATCTTCCTGCCCTTCAGGGCAAGCAAATTGCTGCTCTTTACCTAGCAACTCAACAGTGACCCGCTGGTTTTGCAGCTCAGACATTAGCTAGCCTGTTGTGCGCTTTGTAACTTATCAAGAAGACCAGATAAAGTAGTGCTGGCATCTTTTTGCTTTTCTTCATTTTCTAAAGCTTCAAGTTGTAGCAATTCGTTGTCATCGCTTAGTTTAGTGTTCTGTTCTTTTAAAGTAACAACATCTGTTTGTAATTGGTTATTACGTTCGATTAAAGAATCGATCAGTTGTTCGAGTTGTTGAAGAGTAGTGTTATTCATAAAGGCGCTCATATAACTGTAATTAATGTCATGCAAATGTAAAGCAAAGTGTGTTGATTTGCCAGCATTTACGGTGGTTTTAGCTGATTTTTCTTTTGCGTTAAGGGATAATTCAGCATATGGGCTTTTTCATTCAGAAATGGTTCACTTAAACACTCTCTTATCTTGGTGTAAGTTGCCAAAGCCTAGTGCTTATGGTTCACTTACGATATTAAATTGCGTATGGCGAAAATAAATAATGCTTAGTTACAGACACTCATTTCATGCGGGTAATCCTGCCGATGTACTTAAACACTTAGTACTGGCACAAGTGCTAAATTATCAAACAATTAAAGATAAACCGCTTGATTATATAGACACACATTCAGGTGCTGGCTTTTTTGAACTTGCAGCTGCCGATGCGCAAAAAACGCAAGAGTATCAAGATGGTATTGAAAAACTTTGGCATCATAAAAGTGAGCATGCTGAGCTTAATGAATACATTGAATTAATTAAGTCATTTAACGACACTGACGAACTTGCGTTTTATCCAGGTTCACCAAAAATTGCAGAGCACTACTTACGCCGCCAAGATAAGGGTTGGTTTTTTGAACTGCACCCGCGCGATTTATTATTACTTGAAGAAAACATGCAAGGTAAGCGATCTATTCGTGTACGTGGAGAGGATGGTTTTGCAGGTTTAGTTGGTTTATTACCACCAGCATCTCGCAGAGCGTGTGTGTTAATTGACCCTCCATACGAAATTAAAGATGACTACGAAACGGTTGTAAAAACCTTAGTTAAAGCTTATCAGCGTTTTGCTACAGGTACTTACATGATTTGGTATCCGGTTGTAGATAGAGAACGCATTGATAATATGGAGCAGGGCTTAATTGATTCAGGAATGCGCAACATTCAGTTATTTGAATTAGGCACTGAAGCGGATACTGACGTACACGGTATGACAGCATCGGGCATGATTGTAATTAATCCTCCATGGAAGCTAAAGCAAACAATGGATGCAATAATGCCTGAGCTTGTTGGTTTGTTAAGTGAGCCAAGTGGTTTTTACCGAAGTGAACAACTCGTTGATGAGTAACTTTAAATAGCGCTTATAACGAATAATAAAATGCCCGGCTTTGCTGGGCATTTTATTTAAAATCAATACGAATGTGTTAGGTAATATTTATATAAGGGAGCTAAATATTAATTAAAATAAACCGCACTAAAAGTAGCAAGTGTATTACCGCGACTGTTTTTAAGTTTTAGTGATTCACCTGTTATTTCCCACTTTGAAGTTTTGCTAAGTACGTCAGACATAGCCGCTTCTTGGCTCATATTATCCGAGCACATCTTTTTTGTACTTGCTAGCTGACTAAGTGTAATTGTTTGCTGCTCGGTGCTATAGCTTCCGGTAAAATTATTACAGCCTAAAAAGCCATTAACGCGGTGGTCTTTATTGAACTGAATGAATGGTTCTTTAGTTGTAACATTCACAGTTTGAGCATTTATTGTTATTGCTTTCCAGTAAGTATTTGTGAGTGTTACATCGGGTTTTTGAGTCGACACTTTTGAAAGCTCAATTTTATAGGGGGTAGTTAACTGTGATTCTGCAAACGGGTTATGATTTGTTGTACTTGTGTAAAGCACTTTGTCTTTATTTATAATTCTGGCGCTTAGGCTATAGCGATGTTTATCGCTAATTTTGCTGGCATCATAAATTAGCTCAACGGTAAATGGCGGGGCTTGGGTTACATCAATCACTTCTTGTGTGATTATATCGGCTTTTACATCCATTGGAAAGCGTAACTATTAATTGCGAGCCAGGGCGAAGCATACTGCGATCTTTGTAGCTAGCTTGGATAGTTAGGCTGGTTATTGCTTCTGCAATTTCTGTGTTTTCAGTCGATTTAGTTTGCTCACCGCAGCCAGTTACTGCAAAAGCGCTAAGCGCCAATAAGCCAATCCCTGCAACTGCCTTTTTACGCGAAGATACAGCTTGATGCTTTTCCATGTTGGTTATCCTTACTCAATATTATGTCCTTAGTGTATTACCTAGTTACTTAATCATTCCTTAACTTATTTTAAACATAAAAAAAGGCGCATTAGCGCCTTTAATAATTAAAAACAAACGATTATTTTTTAACAAACTTAGTTAAAATAACAATGCGCTGGCCGTCAACTCGCCCTTCAATATGTTCAGGGTTGCTGGTTAGGCCAATATTACGAACAGCTGTTCCACGTTTAGCGGTAAGGCTACTGCCTTTAACGTCTAAGTCTTTAATTAGGGTAACAGTATCGCCTGCTTGAAGTACTACACCGTTGCTATCTACATGCTTTAAATCGTCATCTTCGGCAAGTGCTTTTTTAGCCCAGGTTAGCGTGTCTTCTTCAAGGTAAATCATGTCTAGCGCATCTTGTGCCCAGCCATTATCAGGCGCTAAACGCGAAAGCATTCTGTAAGCTACAACTTGTACTGCAGGAGTTTGGCTCCACATGCTATCGTTTAAACAGTGCCAATGTGTAGGTGTTATTTCGCTGTTATTCTCGATTTGATCTTTACATGTTTGACACGTGTAAATACATTTATCTGAGTGGGTTTCAGTTACCGGTGGTACTTCATAAACAGATAAGTTCTCGGTGGCTGCACACAATTCACATTGATTATTACTACGTTCGATTAAGGCTTTTTCAATACTCATGGGGCTCTTTCTGATTCTGGTCGAGTTAACATTTGCTGCTATTATACTCCAAAACACGAGCTCTGCGCCATTAGTCCCTTAATTTTGTGTGGGTATATTACTCATATACTTATCTTCAATACTTTTTATATATCCTTGAGCGTGAAGGTTTTTAATTGCTAGGTTTATTTGTGGCAATAATTCTTTATGTTTGCTCAATAAACGAATTCTTAAAAAACCATGGGAATGCTGTGCGCCAAAGGCAATGTTTATCTCTAATTGCTTTGTCCAATAGAGCGCAGTTAACTTACCTACTAGTGCAGCTTCTACACGGTTTCTTGAGAGAGCGGTCATAAGTTCTTTCTCGGATGGAAAGTCAACGCGCTCAAAGGTGTTGTCATTAAAGTAATAGTAACCTAGTACTGTTCCTATATATTTGCCCTTTAAGCTATCAGCGCTTTGCCAGTTCTGGGCATTTTGAGGCAAGGTAACAATCATTTCTGTGGCATAAATAAGCGGCTCTGAAAAAACATAACGAGAGTCATTTCTCTCATCCTTTGGGAGCCATTCTAATGAAATAACATCAAAATCGATTATTTCATCTTGTAAATATTTGGTAATACGCTTTGTGGGTAGGTCGATATGAGAAGCTGCAATATTTGCATCATCGAGTGCTTTTTCAATAATTTCGGGTAATACACCAGGCTTTTCTGGATCATTTGTATAATATGGATAATGACTACCTGACGCGCTAACATTGTATTTGAGGGGAGTAGGGTTAATGCTGGCATAGCTAAAAAATACAAATAGCAGAGGGCTCAGTACTAATAACCGAATAAAGTTAGCCAAATCTCCACCTTTTATATTAATATTTTTATATTAGTGTTATGTAATTTTAACATTTTTGCAATGACGACTATGTTTATCTTATGCGAGTTGCATTAAAGTACACATATTATTGGCTGTTTTGCCATCTCTTATTTATAGGTTTAGAGCCAAGTGAAATTAAATAACATACCTGATGAGGTACAAAAAATAACTCAGTTTGTCGCGCGGCAACCTATTTTTGATATAGACCAGAATGTTTTCTCGTACGAACTGCTCTATCGAGACTCAGCCAACAATGCGTTTCCTGTGGGCACTTCTGATGTGCATGCGACAAGCCGCCTGTTTTTTAATGCATTAATGTTGGTAGGTTTAGATAGACTTACCGCGCATCATTTAGCTTTTATAAACTTGTCATCAGAAACTATTCTCGATAACTTTCCCAAACTTTTATTGCCAGAAAATAGTGTTATTGAAATAGTAGAGCGCACGGGCAATATTCCTGCGGTTGCTGAGCGTGTGCAAGAACTTAAAAAAGAAGGGTATGTTTTTGCACTTGATGATTACGATGGCGATCCAAAATGGGAGCCTCTATTAGCACATGTTGATTACATAAAAATTGAGATAGATGATCCGGTTATTAAAACCAATATGCGCATTAAAAAAATAAAACGCGCAAATCCACATGCAAAAATAATTGTTGAACGAATAGAGACACATGAACAATTTAATATATTAAAATTGGCAGGCTGTGATTTATTTCAAGGGTTCTTTTTCTCTCGCCCAGAAATGATTACGTATAAAGGTGTAGAGCCTTCAAAGTTAACTGTATTTGATCTATTGCGTTTTACGGCAAAAGAAACACTTTGCTTTAAAGAAGTTCACCAACGTGTGGCCAGAGATGTAGCCATAACAGCCAGAGTTTTAAAGCTGGCTAACGCGCGTTCAGGCAAAGCAAATTTAGTCATTACTTCTATTTCACAAGCGGTTATTTATTTAGGTGAAGATACAATAAGGCAATTTGTTCGCGTATTAGCAATTAGTGAGTTGGGGGTCGAAAAACCAACCGAATTAACTAAGCTTGCTTTAACGCGGGCTCAATTTATGTCGCTTATTTTAGAGCAAAATAATAAAGAGCTGACCGAGCAAGGGTATCTAGTGGGTTTGTTCTCGGTGCTTGATGCTATTTTAGATGCTGATTTAAAAGACATAGTTAAAGAGTTTACCTTAGATGCAGCTATATCTGATGCGTTACTATTAGAGAGCGGCATCTTAGGGAGCTGTTTATCGCTTATAAAAGAATTTGAATTAGATAATGTAGATGAAGCTATGGTCCATTTGGCCAACATAAACTCAGAGCTACACATTGGCGATATATTTAATTTTTTACTGGATGCTGTTTTATACAGTGATGACATTATTGAGGCAATAGCAGAATAAATATGCGTAATTGGTTGTCGGTTATAAGTGTAGTGGTTGCTCTTTGTTTATTGTTTCCTGGTATTACAAAACCAGTATTAACAATAGAGGGCAACATAGATAAATCAAAACTAGCGCAAGCGGGTATTGAGATGCAGGCTGAAGAGGGCGATGGTCGAACTCGCAGTATGCTAATGATGTTCTCGAACATGCTAGGGCTTGATAAGTTAGAAGGTGAGATTAGCGCCTATAACAAAACACAAAGTATTTTAGGCACAGTTAAAGAGCTTGCTAGCAATAATAATTTATTTGTAGCCGCTTTAGTGGGGTTGTTTTCTATTGTTATTCCAAGCTTGAAGCTGCTATTACAATTGCTTTATTGTTGCCTACCTTTGAATGGGTTTAAGCAAAAGCTCGGTCTGGTTATTTGTGCATTAAGTAAGTGGAGCATGGTTGATGTATTTGTTATTGCATTAATAGTGACTTACTTAGCAGGTAACGCCCATGGTAAAAGTGGTGAGCTACTTGTTATGAATGCACAATTTGGTGAAGGGTTTTGGTATTTTAGCGCATATTGTATATTTGCAATTATTGCGAGTAACTTAATTAAAACACCTGATAAACCGCAGTCTACATAATTAAAGTATTTGTAGTTGCCGTTAGGTTGCCTTACAATCATTTTAAAGTTTATTAAAAGGCATAATGTTGCAACGTTTTTACTCTAGTTTACTCATGATAACTTTGCTACTCACTTTTGTGGGTCAGGCAGTTGCGTCTGTAGCTATGGTATGCGAAATGCCACATATGCCAACTAAAACAGCAATGCATGCCCAAATGCCAATGACACAAAGTAGTGATGCAACAGCTGTCGCTAGCATGTCTGAAAATATGATGCAGATGGATTGTTGCGACGACGAAAGTACGCCACAAAATGACTGTAAATGCCCTATGATTGGCTGCGCTGCTAATTCAATGCTTAATGTTGATACTTTATTTAGCGTTACTTTACTTGAATCTGAAAAAGTAAATGTACGTGTATTTACTACACAAATTAATATACCTCGTTCACTCTACCGCCCTCCTATGTCTGCTTAATAGCAGGATAGGTGTATGTAAAAATTGCGGTAACCCCGTTTATTGGTAACTCCTAAACACCTTTTTTGCTTCCTAATTTAAGATTTTCTTTTATTTTTAGATGGAGCAGGTGATGAACCACGCTGTAAGTATTAAAGTCGTATTATGTAGTGTTGTGTTATTTAGCACAGCTGTTAATGCGCAAAACAATCAAAATAACCTAAATACCGAAACACTAAAGCAAACTAGTAATGAGCAAACGCTTAGCTTAACGCAAGCGCTTAATTATGCGCTAACGCATGAGCCATGGCTAAAAGCGAGTGGCTACCAAGAAGATGCAGCAATAGCGCAAAGCATTGCCGCAGGCACCTTACCCGATCCTGTTTTAACGGTTGGCTTACTCAACTTACCTACTAACGGTTATGCGTTTGACCAAGAAGGGATGACGCAGCTTAAAGTTGATTTGAGCCAAAAGTTTAGCCGAGGGAATAGTTTAGCGCTTAGACAAAAAGCATTAGCACAGTCTGCTCAACAATACCCTTGGCAGCGCGCCGATCGCTTAGCACAAGTAAAAGCAATTGTGATTGAGTCGTGGTTAAACGCGTATCGTGCTCAGCGAAGTATTGCTTTAATTGAGCTAGATAAAGGGCTATTTACTCAACTTATTGACATTACCGAAGCAAGCTACGCAAGCACCTTAGGTAAAACACGTCAGCAAGATATTATTCGTGCGCAATTAGAACTCACCCGTCTTGAAGATAAGCTGGTTATGCTTGAGCAGCAATTTGAAAGTGCTAAAAACCGTTTAGCACAGTGGTTACCTATGAATATGCTTATGCAGCCTTTAAATACTGAGTTTACTAAAACCGCAGGGCTGGTTGATTTTGCGAGCCTTGAATTTGATGAGCTGATACAGTTGCTTATGGCGCATCCCGCAATTATTGCGATAGATAAAACCGTAACGGCAAAGCAAACCGAAGTTGCACTCGCTAAGCAAAGCTACAAACCTCAGATGGGCGTTAATGTGGGTTATGGTTACCGAGATGATACCCCGATGGGTGAGTCGCGAGCTGATTTACTTTCAGTAGGATTTAGCATTGATTTGCCATTGTTTACTGATAACAGACAAGATCAACAAGTTAAATCGGCTATTGCTAGTGCAGAAGCTACTAAAACACAAAAGCTGGTGGCGCTTCAAAAACTCAAAGGCATGTACTTTAAGGAGTTTAGCCAACTCGCTCGTTTGCAAAAACGCGATGCGCTTTATCAAAATACGTTATTACCGCAAATGTCAGAGCAATCTCAAGCAACACTAAATGCTTATACACGCGACGACGGGGATTTTTCTGACGTGATGCGCGCGCGTATTAGTGAGCTTAACGCCAAAATTGATGCACTGAATATTCAAGTAGATCAACATATTATTACCGCCCGCCTTAATTATTATGCAAGTAGCTTAGACCCCCAAGTAATGAGCGAGCAAACTGGAGAATTACACAATGAATACTAATTTAAAGTTACTTGTTGCCGCCTTAGTTGGCGCAGGCGCCTTTGGGTTAATAGGCGGCTTAGTAATGCAGTTTTTACCTAGCAACTCGGCAATAAATGAACAACAAAGCGCTGACAAACAGCCCTTATATTGGGTAGCCCCTATGGATAGTAATTACAGGCGTGACGCGCCAGGGCTTTCGCCAATGGGAATGGATTTAGTACCTGTGTATGAAAACGCTAGCAACGCTCAGGATGGGCCAGGTGCTGTAACTATTTCGCCTGCAGTCGTTAATAACTTTGGCGTAAGAACGGCTAAAGTAGAGCTTAAAACACTTCACAGCGATATAAATACTGTGGGTTATGTGCAATATAACCAAGACCAACTTATTCACATTCATCCGCGTGTAGAAGGCTGGATTGAAAGTTTATATGTTAAAGCACAAGGCGCAGAAGTTAAAGCCGGTGAGCCTTTATATACATTGTATTCACCACAATTGGTGAACGCACAGGAAGAGCTTTTATTGGCAGTTAATCGTAATAATACCGTGTTAATTCGCGCTGCAAAGGCGCGTTTAGAGTCGTTAAATGTGTCTGATGGATTTATCGAGCGCTTACAAAAAAATAAAAAGATAATGCAAAATATTACTTTTTACGCAAAGCAAAGTGGTGTGGTAGATGAGCTAACAGTACGAGAAGGCTTTTATGTTAAACCAGGCACATCAATGATGAGTATTGCCCAGCTTGATGAAATCTGGGTAGAGGCACAAGTGTTCGAGCGCCAATCAGAACAAGTGAGCGTTGGTTTACCTGTAACGATGACGCTTGATTACTTAAAAGGTCAAAAGTGGGAAGGTAAGGTTGATTACATTTACCCCGCGCTTGATGCTAAAAACCGGACGCTGCGTGTAAGGCTTAGGTTTGAAAATGCAGATCATCGGTTAAAACCAAATATGTTTGCACAAGTGAGCATTCACTCTAAAGCGAGTAAGGCGCAATTTACAGTCCCTAAAGAAGCGGTAATCCGCACGCAGCATCAAAACCGCGTGGTTATTGCATTAGGTGAGGGTCGTTTTAAATCGGTAGAAGTTGAAGTTGGGCAAATTAATAGTAATGAAGCGGTTATTTTGTCAGGTGTAATGACAGGTGACACGGTAGTGACTTCAGCGCAATTTTTAATAGACTCTGAATCGAGTAAAAGCTCCGACTTTAAACGAATGGAAATGCCTAGTTCTGGTATTAGCTCAGGTATGAGTTCTGTTTCAGGCTCGAATATGAACATGGATATGCAGCCACAAAACGCCACGGTTAACGGCACTATTAATGCCATAGATACACAAAATCGCATTATTAATATTAGCCGAGAAGCCATTGAAAAATGGAATCGAGAACCCGCCACAATGGACTTTGTATTAGCGCCAGATATTGATATTAGTCAGTTTGAAAATGCCCAGTATATTAATTTTACTTTTAGCATTATTAACGATGAATTTGTAATTACTAAAGCGCAAAACGCAGAGCCGATTGATCATTCTACTATGCAACATAGTTCTCACTAGGAGCCATTATGATAACTGCCATTATTCGCTGGTCTGTTAGCAATCGCTTTTTTGTGTTGTTGCTTACATTAATTTTACTGGGTGGAGGATTGTTTGCTGTAAAAAATACTCCCGTGGATGCCTTGCCTGACTTATCTGATGTTCAGGTCATTATAAAAACCACTTACCCGGGGCAAGCGCCGCAAGTAGTGCAAGACCAAGTTACATTTCCGCTCACCACAGCAATGCTTTCTGTGCCGGGTGCACAAACTGTAAGGGGTTTTTCGTTTTTTGGAGACTCGTACGTTTACGTTATTTTTGACGAAAAAACCGATTTGTATTGGGCGCGTAGCCGAGTACAAGAATACCTAAGCCAAGTAGCGAGTAGATTACCCGATAGCGCTACGCCAGAGCTTGGCCCTGATGCAACAGGCGTAGGTTGGATTTACTTATACGCACTAATTGATAAAACAAATAAACACGATATTAGTCAGCTACGAAGCTTACAAGATTGGTTTTTAAAGTTTGAGCTACAAACTGTGCCCGGTGTATCTGAAGTGGCTGCTGTTGGTGGCATGGTTAAGCAATACCAAGTCAATGTAGAGCCCGATAAATTACGCGCATATGGTATTCCGCTTAGCCTCATTCAAACCGCTATTCAACAAGGCAACCAAGAGATGGGCGCCTCAGTAGTTGAAATGGCTGAAGCAGAATACATGGTAACAAGCACAGGCTACATTAAGAGTGTTGCCGACTTGGAAGCTATTCCGCTTGGTGTAAACGCCAACGGTACTGCGCTGCAATTACGTGATGTAGCCGATATTAGAGTCGGACCGCAAATGCGCCGTGGTATTGCAGAACTGAATGGTGAAGGCGAGGTAACCGGCGGCATTGTTATTATGCGCTATGGCGAAAATGCACAAAAAACCATTGAGCTTGTAAAAGCAAAATTAGAATCGCTTAAAAAGGGATTGCCAGAGGGCGTTGAAATAGTCCCTGTGTACGATCGCTCCAACTTAATAAATAACGCGGTAGATAATTTAACAAGTAAGCTAATTGAAGAGCTTATTGTAGTTGCCTTAGTGTGTGTGGTGTTTTTGTTTCATGTGCGCTCATCACTTGTAGCGATTATTACGTTACCGCTTGGAATTTTAACGGCATTTATAATTATGTATTGGCAGGGGATTAACGCCAATATTATGTCTTTAGGAGGAATTGCAATAGCGATAGGCGCAATGACCGACGGTGCTATCGTCATGATTGAAAATATGCATAAGCATATGGAAAAAACGCCCCTTACCAACGAAAACCGCTGGGAAGTTGTGGCTAAATCGGCGAGTGAAGTGGGTCCTGCATTATTTTTTAGTTTATTAATTATTACCGTCAGCTTTATGCCGGTATTTATTTTAGAAGCGCAAGAAGGACGTATGTTTGCGCCACTGGCTTACACTAAAACCTATGCTATGGCAGCGTCTGCTGGGCTTGCGATTACCTTAGTGCCGGTATTAATGGGTTACTTTATTAGAGGTAAAGTCATTTCGGAGCAAAAAAATCCAGTTAACCGATTACTCGTCGCAGCGTATCGACCACTACTTAACTGGGTGCTTAAATTTCCAAAAATGACACTGGTACTCGCGGTGGTTGTTTCTGTTATTGGCTTTTACCCGGTAAACAAAATAGGCAGTGAATTTATTCCGCCACTTGATGAGGGCGACTTAATGTATATGCCCACAACGTATCCTGGTTTATCGGTAGGTAAAGCGCGCGAAATATTACAGCAAACCGACAAGCTAATTGCCACAGTGCCCGAGGTTAAAACAGTATTTGGTAAAGTTGGGCGAGCAGAAACTGCAACAGATCCTGCGCCGCTTACAATGATAGAGACGTTTATTCAGTTAAAACCAAAAGACGAATGGCGCGAGGGTATGACTCTTGAAAAACTTAAAAAAGAACTCGACGGTTTGGTTAAGTTTCCTGGGCTTACAAATGCGTGGGTTATGCCAATTAAAACACGTATTGATATGCTCGCAACGGGTATTAAAACCCCTGTGGGAATTAAAGTTGCGGGACCAAAGTTGAGCGAAATTCAAAAAATTGGTCAGCAAATAGAAGTGCTTTTAAAAGATGTGCAAGGCACCGCATCGGTTTACTCAGAGCGAGTAGCCGGTGGACGTTATATAAAAGTAGATATAAATCGTGAAAAAGCCGCGCGTTATAGCTTAAACATCAGCGACGTACAGCAAGTTGTATCTACTGCAATAGGTGGTACAAACGTAACACAAACGGTAGAAGGGCAAGAGCGTTACCCTGTTAATTTACGTTATCCGCAAGCATACAGAGACTCGCCAGAAGAGTTAATGTTGTTACCTATTGTAACGCCTACAGGGCAGCGTATAGCACTTGGTGATGTAGCCGATGTATTTATTGAAGATGGACCGCCTGGTATAAAAAGCGAAAATGCACGTTTAAACGGTTGGAGTTTTATTGATATAGATGGCGTTGATATTGGTACTTACGTTGAGCACGCTCAGCAAGTGCTCGATAAAGACCTAATACTACCTGCTGGCTACTCAATTACGTGGGCTGGGCAGTATGAATACATGCAGCGCGCTAAAGAAAAACTGACTTATGTATTACCACTTACATTAGCGATTATTATTGTATTGCTTTACCTTAATTTTAGAAGCTTTGCTGAGGTCACTATTATTATGGCTACGTTGCCACTGGCAATGATTGGTGGCGTATGGCTAATGTATTTAGAGGGCTTTAACTTTTCAGTTGCAGTAGGTGTAGGCTTTATTGCCTTAGCTGGGGTAGCGGTAGAAATTGGGGTCATTATGTTGGTGTATTTAAACCAAGCCTATCAAGAAAAATGCCTCGAAGCAGAGCAAGCCGGAAAACCGCTTAGCTTAGTGCAATTACAGCAAGCCATTATTGAAGGTGCAGGGCTTCGAGTACGCCCGGTTATGATGACTGTCGCGACAATTATTATCGGTTTATTACCTGTACTTTATGGTACAGGCACCGGAAGCGAAGTAATGAGCCGAATAGCAGCGCCTATGGTTGGCGGTATGGGCAGTGCAATTGTACTCACCTTACTTGTTATTCCTGCTGTTTACTTGCTGTGGCGCAAACAAGGACTTAAATAATATAAAACAACAAGACTATAGAGCAATGCTGTTACTACTCACGCATTGCTCTATAAAAATTACCTATAATTTGTAAGTTGTTCTATTAAATAGCTAGTTATTACTCATATTTAAATTAACTAACTGTTTTTAAATAGCTTTTTAATTGGCACGCTTTACGCAGTGTATTACTTATACAGTCAACTAAGTAAGGAATGCACATGCAAGTTAAAACAATTAAAGAGGTATACGATTGGACCGTTTTGTTTCATACGCAAATGGCGGCTAATTTTTATAGCGTAAAGGATTTACTCGATGAACATAATGCAATGCTGGTGGACTACTACCTAAATTACGAAAAAAAACTCGCCGAAGATTTAGTCGGGTTTAAAGCGATAACTGAAATAAATACGCTCGATACGTACAGTTATGAATACTTTGCTAAAAATCCCGAGCTAATTACTTTTGAAGACATTAGTAAAGATCAGCAATTCGATGAAGAAGTCATTCAAGGCTATTTAGCACAGCAACATCAAAAAGTGATTGAGTTATATGAATACTTACTTAAACGCGCCGAAACCGAAAGTGGGCAAGAAAAGCTTCAACAAATACTAGAGCTTGAAAAGCAAGGTATAAAGCAAATGATGCAAAGTACTAATCGTCATATGGATATGTAGCTTTATAAAAGAGCGGGATTACTGAGTTTATCTTGCTCTTATTAGCTTTAAGGTGATTATTTAAAATAGCTGATGCTTGCATCGGCTTATTTTATGTCTGCGTTAAATAATCTGCAGAGCATTTTGATGGACTAAAATGGTATGCGTGTCAGTTGTATGGCACGCATAAATGGAGGTTAAACTTCTTCCGTATCTACAATTAAATCACTTGTAATTGATTCCAATGCTTCAATAACTTCGTCTTTATCCATACCATTTGGCAAAGTAACGGTAGCAACAGCGCTAAAAATAGGCACTCCCCAATTAGGTGCACTTTGTTGTCTTGAATTTAAGTGAGTAATATTCGCGCCTTTATGACGTATTACACTTGCCAGTTCTTGAACAATACCAGGACGGTCGTTACCTGTTATAACTAGATTAATTTGCTCTAGTGTTGATGGTTCAATCCCTGTGTTTCCGGTTTCAATACGAACGTCTAACTTAGGTAACTTATTTAAAGCACTTTGTAATGATTGAAAATGCTCCTCAGCAACTTCAAGTTGAATAATACCTGCAAAATGACCTAATAAATGGCTTAAGTTACTACTAAGCCAGTTGCCATGATTTTGTAATACGACTGATGAGATGCTCTCTACTAAACCAGGGCGATCTTTCCCTAAAATAGTTATAACCAACTGCTTCATAAATAATTCTCTTTTTAAGCCCAAAGAAAGTAAATGCATAGGCATTAAGTATGTTGTCTAATTTAAATTGTGTGTTGTTGCACTTTTTATAAATCTTTGATTATAAATTAAAAAAATGAATATAGTTGTGTTGACTATACGCAGTGTTAATAGTCATTATTATTTACTAAGTACTCTTTTAGTATTGACCTCGATAAATACTTTGTCCAATTATTTTATAATTTAGTTCACTTATAAATCACCTATTTGAAGCTAATTTAGACTTTTCCCTCGTTAGTTTTATTTAAAGCTGTTTTAGAGTGCTTATTATTACTGCTGTAACATTACTGTCATCTTGATGAAATATAATTTATGCAACGTTAAGATTTAAGGGTGTTTTGATGACTTCAAATCCGAATAAGCCGACTTTTAATACGGATCGAAGCCGTCTATTTAAAGATCGGTTTGCCAAGTTTGGCATAACCGCAGGTGGGATAATGGTATTGGTAGCACTGCTATTAATATTCTTTTACCTTCTTTATGTAGTACAGCCAATTTTTGAATCAGCAAAAGTAGAAAAACGCGATAGCTTTCATGTTGCTAATTCACAGCAAATAGCAGGCTTAGGTGTAGAAGAGCAAACTGAAGTTGCTTATTTACTAAGTCAGCAAGGTCAGGTTGATTTTTACAGTGTTGAGTCAGGTAGTTTTGGTAAAAAACTCAAAACACTTAATGCAGATTTACCAAGTGATGCAACAAGCTTTGCAACAAGCGCGCCTTTTCAAGGGCATTATGCGTTTGGTTTAGAAGATGGCACCGTAATGGTTGTTGCACCTAAATTTTTAGTTACCTTTCCAAACAATGAGCGTAAATTAACACCTCGCTTAGGTTTTCCTCTAGGGGAAATGGCTTTAGAAGTAGATGAACAAGGTGCAGCTATTAAACGCTTTGCATTTAGTCACTATGAAGACAAAACAGCGGTTGTAGCTCTTACAGAAGACAAGCGTGTATTATTTAGCAGCTTTATTGCTGAAGAGAATATGTTTACCGGTGAAGTAGAGTGGGTTGTTGAGCGTACAGAACTTGATGTTAATGGGCGTGTAGACGAGTTATTAATGTCGCCAGATACAACACGTACTTTTGTACGTTCTGCTAATCAAGTGTATGTATACGATACACGTGACCCAAGTGATGTAGAGCAAATTCAGTTGCTTTCGGCTAACGAAGAAAATGCAAATATTGTATCTGCACAACTGCTAGCGGGCGCAAACTCACTCATGCTTGCTAATGATAACGGCGAGATTTCGCAGTGGTTTGAAGTAAACACTGACACAGGCCGTGAATATCAAAAAATTCGCTCATTTGAAACAACTAAGCAAAGTAAATTAAATATATTTACTGAGTTTTACCGTCGTACTTTTTTTACTACTGGCAATAATGGTGAGCTAGGTGTGTACTACACAACGAGTGAAGCAAAATTATGGCAGGGGAAAGTAAGTGAAGGCGCAATAGAGAACTTTGCAATTGCACCACGTTCAAATGCTGCGTTAATTTTAGCGGATAATAAGCTAACAGTATTAGACATTCATAACGAGCACCCAGAAGTTACTTGGTCAGCACTTTGGCAAGAAGTGTGGTACGAAGGTTACCCAGAGCCAGGTTATATTTGGCAGTCAACATCAGCCAGTGACGACTTTGAATCTAAGTTTTCACTTGTGCCAATTTCGTTCGGTACATTAAAAGCAGCACTTTATGCGATGTTGTTTGCTGTACCAATCGCGCTTTCGGCGGCTATTTACACGGCATACTTTATGTCGAGCAAATTACGTAAAGTGGTTAAGCCTACCGTTGAAATAATGGAAGCATTACCAACCGTTATTTTAGGTTTTTTAGCGGGTCTTTGGTTAGCCCCATTAATAGAAGAGCACTTACCTGCAATTGTTGGGTTACTCATATTATTACCTTTAGGTATGTTAGCGACAGGTTTAGCCTGGACTAAATTACCAACAAAAATACGCCATAGAATTCCTGATGGTTCGCATTCAATCATCCTTATTCCGGTCGTTTTACTTATTGGTTGGTTTTCGTTTGCTATGAGCGAATTTGTTGAACTTTGGATGTTTGACGGCAATGTGCGTCAGTACTTAACAAATGAGCTAGGTATGACATTCGATCAACGTAACTCGCTTGTTGTAGGTATTGCGATGGGTTTTGCGGTTATTCCTACTATATTCTCAATTGCAGAAGACGCGGTATTTAGTGTTCCAAAGCATTTATCAAATGGCTCATTAGCATTAGGTGCAACGCAGTGGCAAACACTAATACGTGTTGTATTACTAACAGCAAGCCCAGGTATTTTCTCTGCGGTAATGATGGGACTTGGCCGAGCAGTTGGTGAAACCATGATTGTACTTATGGCAACCGGTAATACACCGATTATGGATTGGAGCATTTTCCAAGGTATGCGTACGCTTGCAGCAAATATTGCAGTTGAAATGCCAGAGTCAGAAGTAGGTAGTTCGCACTATAGAATATTATTCTTAGCAGCCTTTGTATTATTCATATTCACATTCATTTTTAACACAGTCGCTGAGTTTGTTCGCCAGCAACTGCGTGAAAAATACAGCTCAATGTAAGCGGAGAGACATGACATGGTAAAGCAGTGGTTTAAGTCTGGTTCTCCTTGGATTTGGATGACCGGTGGTGCAGTGAGCATCAGTTTGATTTCAGTTTTAGGCTTATTAGCAATGATAGCCTGGAAAGGGTTAAGCTTTTTCTGGCCTTCAGAAGTTGTACAGTTTGAACTTGAAGGGTCGATTGCAAAGCAAACTGTTATTGGCGAAGTTTACGACCGTGAATTAGTACCAAAAACGCGTTTAGCCGCCACAGGTATTGATGTTAGCGGATTTGAAAAAGAAGAAATAGAGCGCTTACTTATTAAAACAGGTAACCGCGAATATGTAGACTTAGATTTTCGTTGGATATTAGAAACCGACATAACAAATAAAACAGCACCAGCGGCGCTTGCAGTATTTGAGCGTAGTAAAAACGGTAACTTTTATGGTTATGTGCAAAACGTTATTAAAGACGGTCAACCGGTTAATGGCGATAAAATAGAAGCGCTACATGAGCTTGTTGAGCGTGCAGTAGACTTAAACGACGAAGCACTTGATTTGCAAAATGGCGACATTGGGCATATTAACTACGCACTTGAACGCTTACGTTTAAAAGAAAAAGGCTACTTACTTGATAACGCTCTCACTGATGAACGTGTTGCTGAGCTTGCTCAAGCACGTGCTGAATTACGTGCAGAGTATGGTGTACTTGAAAAAGATTTATTTGCACTACGCAAACAAGCCAAACGTGACCACGTAACTGTAAAAGATATGCGCGGTGAAGTTGTTACAATTCCTATGTATCAAGTACTTGATGTTTGGTTTCCAAACGATATGGGCTTTTTTGCAAAGCTAGGCCACTACTTTGTGCAACTAGGTAAGTTTGTATCCGATGATCCACGTGAAGCAAATACAGAAGGCGGTGTTTTCCCTGCTATATTTGGTACTGTATTTATGGTTATGCTGATGGCTGTAATTGTGACGCCGTTTGGCGTTGTTGCTGCAATTTACTTACACGAGTACGCCGCAAAAAATGCAATCACTAAAATGATTCGTATCGCAGTGATTAACTTGGCCGGTGTTCCTTCAATTGTATACGGTGTATTTGGCCTCGGCTTTTTTGTATACATGTTAGGTGGTAGCTTAGACCAATTATTTTATCCAGAATCGTCGCCAACGCCAGTATTTGGTACGCCAGGTGTAATGTGGTCGGCATTAACGCTCGCTATACTAACGCTGCCAGTTGTTATTGTATCGACTGAAGAAGGTTTATCTCGTATTCCAAGTACCGTACGCGATGGTTCACTAGCGCTTGGCGCAACAAAAGTTGAAACGTTATGGCGCATAATTATTCCAATGGCAAGCCCTGCAATTATGACAGGTTTAATACTGGCAGTTGCGCGTGCTGCAGGTGAAGTTGCACCGTTAATGCTAGTAGGCGTTGTAAAAATGGCTCCTACATTACCACTTGATGGCAACTTCCCGTATTTTCACTTAGATAGAAAGTTCATGCACTTAGGCTTTCATATATACGATGTTGGCTTCCAAAGCCCTAATGTTGAAGCGGCACGCCCGCTGGTATACGCAACGGCCTTTTTATTGGTGTCGGTGATTATTACCCTAAACATAACGGCCATTGGTATACGTAACCATTTACGTGAAAAATTCAGATCGCTTGAACACTAATTAGTAAAGATTTTATAGGTAACAAAAATGATTACAGTCGCTCCAAAAGTAAACCAAGCTAATATAGGCCAGAAGTTAGACCTAGAAAATTTAACGGATGACCAAAAAGCGCTAGAGATTAAAGATCTCGATCTTTACTACGGTGATAAGCAAGCGCTTAATAAAGTAAATATGAACATTCCAAAAGGCCAAGTAACTGCGTTTATAGGACCATCGGGCTGTGGTAAATCAACTCTATTACGTTGTATTAACCGCATGAACGATTTGGTAGATATTTGTCGTATTGAAGGTGAAATATTACTTCACGGTCAAAATATTTACGATAAGAGCGTAGATGTAGCAGCACTTCGTCGTAATGTAGGTATGGTGTTTCAGCGTCCTAACCCATTTCCTAAATCAATTTATGAAAATGTGGTTTATGGCCTACGCTTACAAGGCATTAAAGAGAAGCGTAAGTTAGATGAAGTGGTAGAGCAATCACTTCGTGGTGCTGCTTTATGGGATGAAGTAAAAGATAGATTACACGACAGCGCGTTTGGCTTATCGGGTGGTCAGCAACAGCGTTTAGTTATTGCTCGCTCAATTGCAATTGAGCCAGAAGTTCTTTTATTAGATGAACCTACATCAGCACTTGACCCTATTTCTACTTTGGTAATCGAAGAGCTAATAAACGATTTAAAAAACCAATTTACCGTTGTTATTGTTACACATAACATGCAACAAGCAGCACGTGTATCTGATCAAACAGCCTTTATGTATATGGGCGAATTGATTGAGTACTCAGACACAAATACCTTATTTACTACACCAACGAAGAAAAAGACCGAAGATTATATTACCGGTCGTTACGGTTAATTAGCCCGTTGTAGCGTGTTGTGCAAGATTAAGAGAGAAGGTAACTATGGAACATAATATTAATAAACATATTTCTGGGCGTTTTAACCAAGAACTAGAAAATGTACGTAATCATGTATTAAGTATGGGTGGCTTAGTTGAGCAGCAGTTAAATAGTGCGCTTGATGCGGTGAGTCGTAACGATGCAGAGCTTGCTCAAAAGGTACGTCAGAACGATTATAAAGTGAATGCAATGGAAGTAAGCATTGATGAAGAGTGTACGCGTATTATTGCTCGTCGTCAGCCTGCAGCAAGTGACCTGCGTTTAGTGATTGCAATTGCAAAAACAATTGCTGATTTAGAGCGTATTGGCGATGAAGCTGAGCGAATTGCTAAAGTTGCACTAGACTCATTTACTAAAGATCAGCAAGATTTATTAGTAAATATTGAAAATATGGGCCGTCAAGTTTTAAAAATGCTACACGACGTACTGGATGCATTTGCGCGTATGGATGTGCAACGCGCATTTCAAGTACATAAAGAAGATGCAAAAGTTGACCGCGAATATGAAGCTATCACACGTCAAATAATGACTTACATGATGGAAGATCCACGCTCAATCCCTAAAATCATGGACTTAGTTTGGTCTGTTCGCTCATTAGAGCGTATTGGTGATCGCTGTCAGAACATTGCTGAATACATTATTTATTTTGTTAATGGCAAAGATATTCGCCATACATCTCAAGAAGATATAGAAAAATCACTATGATTTTTTATCCATCATGTATTTCTATTAAAGCGGCTTAGTGCCGCTTTGTGTATTGCAAGCTTTAGTGAAGTAATAAAAAGCGTTCACAATCTTGGTTAATACTGTAAAATTCATGCTGCAAAGCATATCAATTTGATTAAAGGGTCAGTTATGCCTACAAACGCGTTTTTAGGAGTATTTGCAAAATCTCCTATCAAACCAATGGAAGAACACATCAAGAAGGTTCATCAAGCAAGTAAAGCTTTGATACCTTTTTTTAATCACGTATTTAAAGAAGAGTGGGTACAAGCAGAAGAGCTTCGCATCACTATTCGCAATTTAGAACGTGAAGCTGATGATATGAAAAGAGATATACGTTTACAATTACCGCGTGGTTTATTCATGCCGGTAGAGCGTACAGATCTTCTCGAACTAGTAACTCAACAAGATAAAATTGCCAATAAAGCAAAAGATATTGCAGGGCGAGTGATTGGTCGTGAAATGACCATTCCAAAAGTTATGCAAGCTGATTTCTTAGCTTACTTAACCCGTTGTGTAGATGCGACTAAACAAGCATCTAAAGCAATTAACGAATTAGAAGAATTGCTAGAAACGGGTTTTAAAGGTCGAGAAGTCACCTTAGTAGAAAAAATGTTAGTTGAATTGGATGCCATAGAACAAGACACGGACGAAATGCAGATAAAAGTACGCCGCCAGCTACGTGATGTAGAGGGTGAGTTAAATCCAATTGATGTTATGTTTTTGTACAAAATCATTGAATGGGTTGGCGAGCTTGCAGATATTGCAGAGCGCGTAGGATCACGTCTTGAGCTGATGTTAGCTCGTTAATTTAAAATCAGTTCAAACACGAAAGATTAAGGTTTTACAATGGATATCATTGCATCTTACGGCACGGTATTAATTTTAATTGCCGCAGCAGTCGGCTTTTTTATGGCTTATGGTATTGGCGCGAACGACGTAGCGAACGCCATGGGCACATCTGTAGGTTCAAAAGCGCTAACAATCAAACAAGCTATTTTTATAGCGATGATTTTTGAATTTGCAGGCGCTTACTTAGCAGGTGGTGAGGTTACATCAACAATTCGTAAAGGAATTATCGATGCCGCACCATTTGCAGACATTCCTGAACTTATGGTTCTGGGTATGATTTCGTCTTTATTTGCAGCGGGTGCTTGGTTATTAATGGCCTCGTTCTTGGGTTGGCCAGTATCAACGACTCACTCAATCATTGGTGCAATCATTGGTTTTGCGTTAGTTGCTGTTGGTACTGAGGCGATTCAATGGGATAAAGTAGGTGGTATTGTAGGTAGTTGGATTATAACGCCCGCCATATCAGGCTTTATTGCATACTTAATATTTATGAGTGCACAAAAACTTATTTTTAATACAGATGCACCACTAAAAAATGCTAAACGCTATGTACCACTTTATATGGGTTTAGCAGGTTTTATAATGGCCTTGGTCACAATTAAAAAAGGCTTAAAGCATGTTGGTGTTGATTTAGGTGCAGCCGAAGGGTACGCCTTAGCAATAGCTGTAGCAGTTGTCGTTGCTATAATTGGTAAAATTGCTATTTCTCGTTTAAATATCGATCCAAAAGCAGATAAACAAATGCAATTCAACAATGTTGAAAAAGTGTTTGCTGTTCTTATGGTATTAACAGCATGTTGTATGGCCTTTGCACATGGTTCTAACGATGTTGCTAATGCAATCGGTCCACTAGCTGCTGTTGTAAATATTGTTGAAAACAATGGTGAAATTGCTAAAAAAGCGGCTATTGCTTGGTGGATTCTACCTCTAGGTGGTTTTGGTATTGTTGCGGGTCTTGCTATTTTGGGCAAAAAAGTAATTAAAACGATTGGTGAAGGCATTACACATTTAACGCCTAGCCGTGGTTTTGCTGCTGAACTAGCCGCTGCTTCTACCGTTGTTATTGCATCAGGTACTGGTATGCCAATCTCTACTACTCAAACCTTAGTGGGTGCGGTATTAGGTGTAGGTATGGCACGTGGAATTGGTGCACTTAACATGGGTGTTATCAGAAACATTGTAGTTTCTTGGGTAATTACATTGCCAGTTGGCGCTGCCCTTGCTATTGTTATTTTCTACGTACTAAGAACCGCATTTGGGGTTTAACAAAAAAGTACTCAAAGACTTTTAGCTTGAAAAGATCTCAATGCCCTAGGTGTTGGGGTCTTTTTATTTGTGGAAAGAAAAAATGACCAATCTTCCAAGTATCAAACAGCTACAGTATTTATTAGCTGTTCATCAACATCAGCACTTTGGCAGAGCTGCCAGTGCCTGTTTTATTGGGCAATCTACTTTAAGCAGTGCTATTCAAAATCTTGAAGAAACTTTGGGTTGCCAGCTTATTGAACGCGAAAATCGCAGCCTTATGTTTACCAGTATTGGTGAAGAAGTTGTTGAGCGCTCTCGTAAAATAATTAACGATACAATTAGTTTAAAAGAGCTCACTAAAAGCTTTTTAACACCACTGAGTGGTAAATTAACGGTGGGTGTTATACCTACAATTGCTAGCTTTATAGCGGCTCCTCTGTATCACTTTTGTAAAGAAACCTTTTGTGATTTAGAGCTGGTATTAATAGAAGATACGAGTGATAAGCTACTGGATAAACTTGAGCATGGGCATATTGATTTAGCGCTACTTGCACTGCCATACGAAACCGATAAATTTCATACACAAGTATTGGCAAAAGATCAGTTTAGTTTAGTGCACCATAAGGATTACAGCGCTGCAAAGGGCGTAGTCGACTTTAATCTATTACCAGAGGCTAGCGTATTCTTACTCGAGCGTGAGCACTGTATGACAGGCCATGCGCTCAGTGCATGTCATTTAAATCGTGCTAGTTGTATTAACCCATTTGAAGCAGCAAGCTTGCATACATTATTGAGTATGGTTGAGCATCAGCTCGGAGTGACTTTTTTACCACAAATGGCGATTAACGCCGGAATTTTAGATAATAAAAATATGGTGGCAACACCATCACAAAGCGATGCATATAGAGATATTGGCATATTGTGGCGTAAAACTACGGGGCGGATCCGCGACTTTAAGTTATTTAGTCAACAGCTTGAGATATTTTTAAAGCGCCAATGTAGTTTAGATTTTTCTAAATAAGAATAGGAAATGAATGAAAGCAGCCTATAAAGGCTGCTTTTGATTTTGAAGATGGCTTTCAAAAGGCTCAAGTTCGGGTAAAAATAGTAAATAAATCCATACCACCAAGTTAAAGTAAGGCACGCAGCCTAATACAGTAAAAACCTTAACTGGGTAGCCTTTAATATTTGCGTAACGATAACACTGATACGCGATTGCAAAATGTATAATCAGTAATAACATAACTAGCTGTGTCATACCTTTCTCCTTAAAAGCTTAAATAGCTTTGAAACCCACTATAAATATCAGTACTACGTCGCCAAAAGGTAATGTCATGTTTTTAAAGTGAAATACATTAAAAGGCACGACATTTTTTATTTGATACTGAAAGTATAGGCAAGAAAGGTAATATTGGTAGTAACAAATTGTTTAATTTTGTTTATTTTGGGCTAGCTTGTTGTTGGTAAAACGTTTTATTTTTTGAAATTTTTTCAAGTTCATCTTTTACTTTTTCAACAGGTACTGGGCGTGCAATAAAGTAGCCTTGTCCATAATCAACACCTATCTCTTTTAGTGCAAAAAATATCTCTTCGTTTTCAACGTACTCAGCTACAGAGCGCTTATCGAGAGACCGACTAATATCATTTATTGCTTTTACTAACGCTAAGTCTATAGGGTCATTAAGCATGTCGCTTACAAATGAGCCATCAATTTTTACATGCTGTGCTGGAAGCTGCTTTAAATAGTTAAATGTACTAAAGCCAGTTCCAAAATCGTCAATAGAAAAATGACAGCCTAAGCTATTAAGCTTCTCAATCATTTTACGAGTCGCTTTTAAGTTGTTAATACTTGCTGATTCAGTTATTTCAAAAATTATCCGCGAAGGGGGCACGTTATACTTTTCAAGGTTTGATTCAATTAATGGCAATAAGCGTTCATCTAAGAATGATTGTGCTGACAAATTAATAGCAACTTGGTTTAACTCTGGGTGCTTAGACACACAAGCAACGGCATTACGTATAACGCATTGATCCATCAAAAATGTGTCGTTAAGCATCTCTAAAGAGGGAATAAATTGATTTGGGTACACAAGTTTACCTTTGAGTTTTAAGCGTAAGAGCGCTTCAAAATAAGCAACTTTACACTCTTTAAAATCCCAAATAGGTTGGTAATGCAGTTCAATATTATCTTGCTGCAGTGCTTGTCGAATTTCGTGACCCCATTCAAGCCCAGTTTGAAGCGTATTGTTTTGAGCGTCCTCTCTTGAGTAGCAATGTACTAAGTTACGCCCTAAATTTTTGGCAATATACAAAGCAATATCGGCTTGTTTTAAACATTCATTAGGATCATTGTTTTGTGTCGTAATTTGAGTTAAACCAATAGAGCAGCTAATTGTGTATATCTGATCTTCTGATTTAAAAGCATGTTTTTCTATTGCGCTGCACACACCTTCAGCAATAAGGTGTGCATCCAGTAAATTCATATCGGTAAGTATGACTGCAAACTCATCGCCGCCTATTCGGCACACCAAATGGTCTTCGCCAATATTTGCTTTAAATAATTGCGCCACTTCTTTTAATACTATGTCACCTTGGTGGTGACCTTTGCTGTCGTTTATTATTTTAAAGTGATCGAGGTCAATATAAATAACAGCATGCTCTATGCCATCATACGTGTATTTATCTTGGCATATTTTATTAAGCTGTTGATCAAAGTAATAACGGTTATGTAAACCAGTTAATGGGTCATGGTGTGCTAAATGACGTAGTTGGATCTCTGCTTGTTTACGTTCGTGTATGTTGTCGATAGTGGCGGTTATGGTCGCGTTATTACGACTATTTTTGATTAGCTGTAATCTGCATTCGACCCAGATTAAATTGCCATTTTTATGGGAGAGCTTTACTTCTATTTGTTGCTGTTGATCGCCACCATGTAAAATGTCATTAATAGTATAATTTAGTCTTCCTTTATCTTCGTTATTACAATAAGCGCTTAATGGGGTTTGTAGTGATGATTTAACACCAAAACCGCTTAATGTCTCCCATGCAGGGTTAATAAAACGAATATGCCCTTGCTGATCAAGCTCTAAAACAACCGTATTCAAATGCAATAAAATACGCTGATGAGCCGAAAATAACTCTTTGTAACGCACTTCGCTCACGCTTAGCTGCTCTACTTTGTAAGCAAACTCAGCATAACTCACCATAAAATCTTCACGTCGTGCGGCGTGGTCACACACTTTATTTAAAAATGAAGGGTCGTATGGGGCTCTAATAAAATCGGTAACACCAGACAGCAAAAGCTGCTCAGCGTAATCAGCATCATCACTTTCTATAATCGTAACAATAGCTTGTTTAGAATTGTGCTGTAGGATTTCTTCAACGAGTACACTCGAGCTCTCTGCACTTGATGTAGTGGCATCGAGTAGCACAATTGAAAACTGCTGTTGGTTGTAAGCGTTTAGTGCTGCTTTAGCTGAGGTAACGTGAGTAATAGCAAAGTTTAACTTTAACTGTTCACTAATTTTGTCGGCCGTATTTTGAAGTGGCTCTAATAGCAATAAATTTAGTCGGCTACTTTTTTCTAGGTGCGTAGATAAAACATTCGCAAGCACTTGAGGGAGCATGTCTTTATGTTCAAATGGTAGTACAGCATCTATCCCGTAGCTTCGGGCTGTTGTTTCTGCAATACGCTCACAGTAAATTGGCGGAATAAGTAAAATTGGGGTGTTTTTTGGTGTTTTTAATAATCCTGAGCGGATCATCCTCGAAAAGCGCCAGCCGTCAATTTTCCCAACATTAATGCCCGTTATTATAATATCAACAGGGTGTTGTTTTAAAAGCTTTAAAGCTTGTTGGCTATCTTGCGCATCAATAAAGGTAAATACATTTAAGCTATCTAAAGTGCCCTTAATCGCGCGACGTTCAGCACTACTTGCGTTTAATATTAGCAATTTAAGCTGGTTTGGCACGTGTTGAACACCCCTAATGTAACTTATAATAATTCAGCCGAACAAGAATAGTGACATTTAACCATAAGAACAAGAAAATTTAATGAGAAATACGCAAACAAGATATTATAAGTTTGGCTGATTTCTTGAGCTTAATATCCGATACATATACACTTGGCGCGATTTTAAATGATGTGGATTACTAATTATGCGCGTGGCTGACTTTAGCTTTGACTTACCTGATGAATTAATAGCTCGTTTTCCTAAAGCGGACAGAACTAGCAGCCGTTTACTTACTTTAGATGGCCCAAGCGGAACTCTAGAACATAAAGTGTTTAGCGACATACTTGATTTAGTAAACGAAGGCGATTTGTTAGTCTTTAACAATACACGCGTTATTCCAGCACGTATGTTTGGTCAAAAAGCCTCTGGCGGCAAAGTTGAAGTGCTTGTAGAGCGAGTGCTAGATGAACATCGCGTACTTGCGCACGTACGGGCAAGTAAGTCGCTTAAGGTTGGTAACGAAGTTATTTTAGAGGGCAAAGCCAAGGCAATAATGGTTGCACGCCACGATACATTATTTGAGCTTGAGTTTGATCATAGCCAAAACGTGCTAGATATACTTAATGATATTGGTCATATGCCACTGCCTCCTTATATTGACCGACCTGATACCGAAGCTGATCGTGAGCGTTACCAAACTGTTTATGGAGAAAAGCCAGGTGCAGTTGCTGCGCCAACAGCGGGCTTACATTTTGACGATAAGTTAATGACGGCACTAAAAGATAAAGGTGTAAACATGGCTTTTGTTACTTTACACGTTGGCGCCGGTACTTTTCAGCCAGTACGAGTGGATAG
>NZ_AUTP01000190.1:0-4149 GCF_000498075.1 Pseudoalteromonas sp. TAB23 | reverse complement strand
TTAATGCCAGTCAGTTAACAGCTGACTGGCTTTTTTTATTGGGGTATTTACTGGGTTTTGGTTTCACACACCTCGGATACGCCCGCTCCCGTTTTATCGGCAATATGTGATGTTCAACTTGAGCTTGTAATTGCTCTATTGATTTAGGTATCCGTCCTGCATTTTCTATAAACATTGTATGAATAAGGTTAATAATACTAATAGCACACGTCGTAAAACTCAGGTGTTTTGCATATATTCCAGATTTTTTCTGCGCCATTTTCACCATCTGGTATCGGAGCAAGTTATAGCTCAACATTACGCCCCATAATTCTTGCGCTATCATCTCAGGTTTCTTGCTGCGTAGCGTAAAGTGACTATTCAGTAAGGTTTGTTTCATTTCTCGATAACCAAGTTCAATTTCCCACCGATCACTATAGAGGTCAACAATTTCAGCCTTAGGGAAACGCATTGGGTCTGTTAATGAAGTGAGTATATTCACCTCTTTCCCCTTAACCGTTTTTGTGACTAGCCTAACTTCAATGCTCTCTGGTAAATCGTCGAACTTTTTTCTCGCTTGTGCTGTTGCTTTTAGCTTGATGAGTTTGTCTTGACGACCTAGAGAGCGAACAATTTCATATTGCGTGCCTTTTCTCATCGGTTGAAGCCAATGCCTATTTACCCCAGCATGATGCCAACGATTGAGTAAGCCTAGAGAATAGAAGCCTCTATCAAATAACGTCAGTGAGTTATCGGGTGTTGCCTCGATTAAGTCTTCAGCCAACACCATTTCACTTGTACGACAACTATCAAAGGCGCTCCCCATTAATAAATGACTAGTTAACTCCATCAAACACACCATGCGAACCTGAGGGAAGGCCGTGTCACCATACTGATTTTTCCACATGGAGAATGCATGTTGATTTTCAGCAGTATCCGGTGTGCGCCAAATGACACCATCAACACCCAGTAGTGATAGCCCGCACCATGTGGGATGGTTCGCATCAGCATTCCACATTTGCTGACTTTGCTCAAAAACCTGTTTAACGGCATCAGCCCCAAGCCGCTGCCTAGCCTGTACAACCGCGCTGGGCGCAACGAGTTCTTTTTTACCTGGTAAAGCGAGCCCTAATTTACTGACAATACTCCACAGTGGGTCTTCACGATAAAACGACATACAAATGACTGTCCAAACGGCCATCTCAACAGGAAGCCTTCTTTTCCTTATCGTCGCGACACCTGCGGTTTCTGCGCATTGTTTGATAAACTCAGGGCATAAAAAATCACTCAGTTGACCTAAGCCTTCTGAATTGGGTGCGTAGCTATTGGCTAGAGAAAGTGCGGTAGTGAGTTGCAAAATAAAAGGCTCCTGAATAAATTCAGAAGCCTTTATAAACTAACCAGAAGATCGGTCAATGGATCGTTAAATATTTCTTAACTGATCGGCATTAAGCCTAGTGCTCGCTTTTTTGTTTTTTTAAATAGAGTCATTACCAAGTTTACAGCTCTGACCAGTTTACGAAAAAGCTCACTTTTTACTGGAAACCTATAGGCAGCAGTACGTGGCGGGCAAGCAGCACTTGTATATTAAACTTTACACACAATAGTTGTGTTACGTTCACGTAAACGTAAGTTGGTGTGGTTGTTCTATTTATAGTTTTTAAAACTTACAAACAACGATTTTGTGAATTTTTTATCTATATAAAAGTTTTAATCCGGTTATTTAATTTAAGCTTGATGTTTTCATTGGTTTTATCTTCTGTGAGTATAGCGAACTCGAATATGAAGTGATAAAGTCTCGGCAATTTCCAGCGCGCATACCCTCTCACGGGTTAACTATTTCGGAGTATTTTAAGTGGCTGTGTTTAATCGAGTTGAATTTGATAACCATGAACAAGTGGTTTTTTGTTCTGATGAAGAGTCGGGTTTAAAAGCAATTATTGCTGTACATAATACCAACCTAGGTCCTGCAGTTGGCGGATGTAGAATGTGGGATTATGCGAACGACGAAGATGCTGTTTACGACGTGCTACGTTTATCAAAGGGCATGACTTATAAAAATGCAGTTGCGCGCTTACCATTTGGTGGTGGTAAATCTGTAATTATAGGTAATGCGAAAGAAATTAAATCTGAGCAATTATTTCGTGCATTTGGTCGCCAGTTAGAGCGATTAAATGGCAGCTATTACTCAGCAGAAGATGTAAACATCACATGTGCTGATGTAGCTATCATGAATAAAGAAACTAATTACGTACTGGGTCTTGAAGGTAAAAGTGGTAACCCATCGCCATTTACAGCATACGGTACGTTTTTAGGAATTAAAGCAGCGCTACAGCATCAACGTGGTCATCAAAATTTTGCAGGTGTGAAAGTGGCTGTTCAAGGTTTAGGTGCTGTTGCTTATGGTTTATGTAAGCATTTAGCTGATGCGGGCGCTGAGTTGTTTGTAACTGATATTAACCAAGCTGCAATTGATCGCGTAGTTAATGATTTTGGCGCGACTGCGGTTGGCATTGATGAAATTTACGACTTAGATGTTGATGTTTATGCACCGTGTGCATTAGGTGCGACTATTAACGATTTAACGATACCGCGTTTAAAAGCGACTATTATTGCAGGCTGTGCTAATAATCAGTTAGCAGAGTCTCGCCACGGTGAAGTTATTCGTGAAAAAGGCATTTTATATGCACCAGATTACGTAATTAACGCTGGTGGTATTATTAATGTTTATTACGAAACAGCGCCAGAAGGTTACAGTGCAGCAGCGTCTAATAAACATGTTGAAGGTATTTTTAATACGTTAACTGAAATCTTTGCCCGTAGCGAAAAAGAGCAAAAATCAACGCATTTAATTGCTGACGAATTAGCGCAAGAGATCATTAAAAACGGTCTATAAATTTAAGCTAAAATGCAATAAAGGTGTGCAATTGCACACCTTTTGTTTATCTGTAAGTTAAGGGGTGTTGATCTTTGCGGATTTAACCTTGAAAGATCAACAGACCCTAATGCAATTATTACTGAACAGCGGTACACTTTATTTTTAATTTTGTGCGGCAAATTATGACTCCCTCAACTTCTCTCATGCAGCCTATCGATTTAGATAATTGGCCTAGAAAGCAACACTTTGAATTATTTAAACAATTTTCTCAGCCTTATTTTAATGTGTGTGTACGTTTAGATATTCAAACACTTTACGACTATTGCAAAACCAATCAATTTTCTTTTTTTCAAGCGTATGTATATTGCACCTTAAAAGCGTGCCATGAGTACGATTCAATAATGCTACGTATAATAGATAATCAACCATGGTTACTTAATAGTGTTCGCGCAAGTGTGGTTGAGTTGTCTGAAAACGATACGTTTGTTTTTAGTTATTTTAACAGCACAGGCGAGTTTAAAGAGTTTGCAAATCATGCAAGTGACGTAAGTAAAAAAGCGAAATTACAGCCGTTATTTTCTGATGCATTTGCTCAAACAGAAGGGCAGGCAGATTTAATTCATATATCTGTTTTGCCGTGGCTGAATTTTAGTGCGTTTTCGCATGCATTTAGTGAAGGGCAGAGTTTAGGCATTCCTAAATTTGTATTTGGTCAGTTTGATAAACACACAGGCACAATGCCTTTAGCTATCGATGTACACCATTCATTAATGGATGGTTTGCACGTAGCGAAATTTATAAACACATTGCAGGGTACATTTGATACCTTTTGCAAAAATTAACTTTAAACACATCAGTAACGGCAGTGCAAAGCAGTAAACAATTTATAAGTAATCTATAAGTAATCTATAAGCAATGCGATGTGAATTACTTTATATTCAAATACATAACCTTGTATGCTTGAAAAGCACGTGTGCTGGACATATTTATATACCATACCTTAGCTCAGGAAATCCCCATGATAAATGGACTGTTAATTGTTGTTTTAATTCTTTTTGTGGTGATTTTCTGGCGTTGGCCATCAATTCAAAACCGATTATGGCGCAGTAAATATAAAGACTTTGCTTTAAATTCGCAGCAAAAAGATATTTTACTGCGTTGCATGCCCATCTATAAAAAAATGACCGACGCCGACAGAGAAAAATTAGAGCGACATATTACGTGGTTTTTAAACGAAAAACGCTTTGTCGGTTGTGATGGCTTAAGGCTAACGTCTGCAATGAAGTTAATTG
>NZ_AUTP01000189.1:0-12546 GCF_000498075.1 Pseudoalteromonas sp. TAB23 | reverse complement strand
TGACGTGGTCAACTAAATTCAGTCACCCTAGTTAAGAAACCATATCTAATGTTTCGGTTCGTTCTTCAAAGTCATTTGGGCTTTGATAATTTAAGTACGAATGTAAGCGACGACTGTTGTACCACATGCAGATGTAATTCATTACATCCTGTTGAGCTTCATAACGCGTTGGGTAATTTTTCCAATGCACGCGCTCTTGCTTCAAACTACCGAAGAAGCTTTCTGCAACAGCATTATCCCAGCAACAACCTTTCTTACTCATGCTACCAATGAAGTCGTTTGACTTGAGCAATCTACGATATTGATGGCTTGCATATTGAACCCCTTGATCTGAATGGATAATCAACCCTGCTTTGGGTTGGCGTTGCCACATCGCCATAGTCAGTGCGTCACAGACAAGCTGCGCTTTCATTCGTGAGCCCATGCTCCAACCAACGACTTTACGCGAATATAAATCAATCACTACCGCCAGATATAACCAACCTTCTGCAGTCCAAACATAAGTGATATCTTGTACCCAAGCTTGATCAGCGGCTTCAACGTTGAAGTTTTGCTCAAGTACATTGGGATAAATAGGCTTGTTATGGTCACTATTCGTTGTTACTTTGTATTTCTTTTTATAACGCACCCAGACATTTGCCTCTTTCATTAACTGTGCTGTTTTGTGACGGCTCACCGGAAAACCGAGTGCATTTAAGACTTTCTGAATACGCCTTTCACCGTAAGTATTATCACTGAAGTGCGCTATGTCCTTGACCCAATCAATCATTTCTTGATGTGTTGGATCCTCTGATTTAGTTGAATATCGCTTTTGATAACTATAGTAATTGTTACTTTTTACACCCAGTATTCGGCACATTACCGCCACAGGCCAGGTCTTCTTGTATTGGGTTATGAACGAGTATTTCACTTCGTTTCTTTGGCAAAGAAGACCGTCGCTTTTTTTAATATTTCACGCTCCATTTCTAGGCGTTTCACTTGCGCTTTTAGCTCTCTGATCTCTTCTTGCTCAGGGGTCAAATTACCATTCCCTCTAAAAGCCTGCCCATCATCATTTTCAGCTTCTTTTATCCACCGACCAAGCATGTTGGGATTTACCCCTAAATTTCTAGAGGCTTCTGCTTGAGAGTAGTTTTGCTCAACAACTAATGCGATGGCATCAAGTTTAAATTCTTTGGAATACTTTTTACGTTTTGTCATTATCGATCTCCAGTTAAGTTGATTATCTCTTAACTGGGGTAGTCGAATCCATTAAACCACGTCAATATATCCACATGTCCATATTGTGGCTTAAACGAAACCGTACATCTCGACCATTACTTACCTAAGAGTCAATTCTCTGAATACTCGTTGTACACTAACAACTTGATTCCGTGTTGTTATAAATGCAATTCAACTTATAAAAAAACAGGCTACGAGGAAGGGGGATCAAGAGTCTATTTTCATCCATACATTGATAGAATCAATAACCATCAAGTTTTAAGGCTTTCAATTCGTTGGCTTGGGGGGGAGATGTTGCTTAACTATGGGATTAACCAATCGTCTGGATTGGATTCGAGTACGACTCTAGTATTGAAAAAACACTTCAAACACTTACAACTTGGCAAGCGTTATTTAAAGTATGCTAGTGCTTATTTGTCTGAAATGAAACCAAGATTTGATGAAGATTATGGTTCGAGTGCAAGCTCCGTGAATTTAAAAATAGCTCTTGAATCAAAGTATAGAGATGCATTGTCTGAATTTGGTCAAAATCACTGGAAAACCTCATTGCTATATAACTTAAAAGATAATGATGAATTTTGCGAGGGCGGTTTTCTCAGCCTATGAAATATGTATAACAACACGCCCTGAAAAATTAACAGTGACGCCCATCTTAAATTTTGCTCTTTTTAAAATTTAGGACTACGTTTTAGTTAGTGCGAAAAACGAGTAGATTGTCTTATGGCAATTGCAAGAAAGCGTCAAGTAAGTTTGGTTGATACAAAATACTATCACTGTATTTCACAATTAATAAGACACCCATCTTAAATTTCAGCTTAGTCAGCAGTGCAGAGCAAGTTTTCGGAGTATTAAAAAATGGACTTTGTTATATGCTTAATTTTATTTTTATTGTTCTATATTTTAGTCAATTATATCCAAAGCATTATTGGGTATTACCCTAAACTAGCTAGAGAATATAAAACGGATTTAATTATTTCTGATTCCTCACTTTTAAAATTAAGCAGTATGTACTTTACGAATGTGGCAGATATTTCTCGTGAGAAAAACAGTGAATATCGGACTTGGCTAAATATTAAATCATTTCAGCAAGGTATATTTATAAGCCAAAAACGGATGTTGATTCTACTATTTCCCAAGAGTTTTTTAATACCATGGGGGCAAATTAGTTTAATAAAAGAAAAAACTAATTTTCTTAAAAATCAATATCTTTATAAAGTCGAATGTAAAAAAGAACCTGTTTATATCATTACGAAATTCGATTTATTAAAAAGCGTAAGTAACAAGAATTTACGAGAATAAATGAAGTCAAATCTTGACTTCACACACCAAAGCTTAACTGAGTTAAATCGCTTTGATATAAGCCATTATCCTCTTTAAAAGCGAAGCGCCTCATATCCTCTTTGTGAATTAGTCCTTAGATTACTAAGAGGGAACAAACTAGGAATGCGCTGAGCGTATACTTTAAACGTAAAACATCGGCGAATTAGCATCTCTAATACACGCCGATGTTTATAACTTATTTAAGTAAGCACATTACTTGTAAGGTATTAAGCCTTAGTCTTGTTTACGGTTAAGGCTTATTAAACATATAGCTAAAAGTAACGTTGCAATCATGCCTGAAGCGCCAGCAACAGCTGATGGTAGAAATCCATCACGGCCAAAGGTGATTAAAATACCATTGGCAAGGATTGCAACTCCGCCTGCTAAGGCTGTAAGGCCGCCAATTGCTTTGCCACCTTTAGCGATAAAAGATAGTCCAAAAACAACTGCTGCTAATCCCAATAATAATTTAGCTGCGTAGTAAATCATGAATGACAAAGAAACCACGCCACCAATTAAAGGTTGTGCGCCTTCTACAGTGCCCGCTACTTTCCCAAATGTAGAAAACAAAGTAAGGCCAATACTCACTTGTACTATGTTAAGTATTGCGCTAAACGCGATTGCCGACCAGCCTAGTTGTGAATTTTTTGCTTGCACCATAGCTGTGCCTGCAAAGGCAACTAGTAAAGTAAATACCAGTGCTTCTAGCCCCCAAGCTACCTGCCTTGAAAAACTAATTTCTGCACTGTAAAGGACAGAATAAATAGCCTGTGATATCGCCAATACCAATAATAAAGATGCTGTAATTAGCATGGTGCGTTTATTCGTAAATTCCATTATGGGTCTCTTATAATTTTATATTTAATGCTTTAAAAAGCTGTAACAGATTTGAATAAATCACAAATTAACAGTGACACCCATCCTAAATTTTGCTCTTTTCAAAATTTAGGACTACGTTTTAGTTAGTGCAAAAAACGAGCAGGGTGTCTTATGGCAATTGCAAGAAAGCGTCAAGTAAGTTTGGTTGATACAAAATACTATCACTGTATTTCACGTTGTGTTCGTCGTGCATTTTTATGTGGAGAAGACAGTTTTACTGGTCAATCTTACGAGCATCGACGAGGCTGGGTTGAAGATAAGCTGCTTGAATTAGCGAAGGTATTTTGTATTGATGTTTGTGCTTATGCTGTTATGAGTAATCACACTCATTTAGTCCTGTATGTAGGTGATAATCAAGCAAACAGACTGAATGATAAAGCGATTATTATCCGTTGGCATAAACTCTGTAAAGGAACATTGTTAACGCAGAAATATGTTCGAGGTGAGAAGTTAAGTAAAGTTGAGCTCATCTTTTTCAACCAAACGGTTAAACAATACCGCGAACGCTTATCAAGTATCAGCTGGTTTATGCGGCTCTTAAATGAAGACATTGCGCGCAGAGCAAATAAAGAAGATAACTGCACTGGTAGGTTCTGGGAGGGCCGATTCAAATCGCAAGCATTACTAGATGAAGCAGCACTTGCAGCGTGTATGGCCTATGTGGATTTAAATCCAATTAGAGCTAAAATGGCTAATACACCAGAAGAGTCAGACCATACCAGCGTACAAAAGCGCTTAACATGTGTGGCGGCAGAAGGTAAACAGCCTAAACAGTTACTACGTTTTGCAGGCATGCCACGTCAGATTATGCCTAAAGGGCTGCCGTTTGAGATTAAATCGTATCTTGAACTTGTTGAGCTAACAGGGCGAATAATACGAGAGGATAAGCGTGGGCATATTGATAATATGAACCTTCCTTTGTTAGAAAGGCTTAATATATCCCCAGAGAACTGGCTAAAACTGACTACGCAATTTACGCGCGTATTTCATGGTGCAGTAGGCAGACCCACTTCACAAGCAAGTTACTGTGAAAATTTAAAGCGTAAACGGCGATCAAATATTAGCAATTGCGAAAAGCTACTCGCATAAAACTTAAGCTACTCAGTAAAACTATTCAGTAATAAATCACAACTGCATTATGCTGTTATTTTCATGCGTGTAATTTAGCTTTAATAGGGCTAATTACTTATTTAACGGATGAAATAAAGTGACCCACTCATAAAAGATAAATTTTGAACTTGAAGAGCGAATTTTTTGGTATAGTTTTGTTTGTTCAATTAAAGTGGCTGTCTAGTTTAGTCGTAGTTTAATCGGTGGTTGATTTAGTCGTGTCAAAGTTGAGACATTTTAAGTGCATATGATGGAAATTTACTACGAAACAACAATAAGCTTTAATTGCATTGAGTTTTTGCCATATGTGCTTTTTCTAGTTATCAGTTTAATCTTTATTGGGAAGCTCAAAAAATTATACGATTTATATATTAAACGTTTTTTTAAGTTTAATTTCTTTGTCTTATTTTTTATATTTATTATTTACAACCTTGCTTCTACAGCTTCTTTATATTCAAAAATGCAATATATAGCTAAAATAAAATCGCTTGAGCAGAGAGTTGTAACAGGCGAAATTGAAAAATTAGTAGAAAAAGAAGGAGCAAGTCGAACACAGAGTTTTTCAGTGTCAGGAGTATTTTTTAAATATAATAACTATCAAACTGCGCCATATTTTTTTGCAAATCGGAAATATAACGATAAGGCTATTTTTGATGGAGGTTATGTTGAAATACATTATATCCAAGATAACGGCAATAATTATATCACCAAGTTATTTATAGAAAATGATTGAGAATTTACACCCAAAGGGATCGTCGACCCATTTAAGTTTTGATTTAAGCTATTATCTCCTCTAAAAGCGCAGCGCCTCATAGCCTCTTTGTGAATTAGTCTTAAAAAATAAGACAGCTGACACCTCTAAACGTAAAACATCGGCGAATTAGCACTCTAATACACGCCGATGTTTAAACATTATTTAACTTAATACCTTACTAATAAGGTATTAAGCCTTAGTCTTGTTTACGGTTAAGACTAATCAAACATATTACTAATAGTAACGTTGCAATCATGCCTGAGGCGCCAGCAACAGCTGATGGCAGAAATCCATCACGGCCAAAGATGATTAATATAGCATTGGCAAGCATTGCAACTCCGCCTGCTAAGGCAGTAAGCCCTCCAATTGCTTTGCCACCTTTAGCGATAAAAGACAGGCCAAAAACAAGAGCTGCTAATCCTAATAATAATTTAGCTGCGTAGTAAATCATGAATGACAAAGAAACCACGCCACCAATTAAAGGTTGTGCGCCTTCTACGGCACCCGCTACTTTTCCAAATGTAGAAAACAAAGTAAGGCCAATGCTTACCTGCACTATGTTAAGAATCGCGCTAAATGTTATAGCCGACCATCCTAGTTGAGCGTTTTGTGCTTGCACCATAGCAGAACCCGCAAAGGCAACAAGTAGAGTGAAAACTACGGCTTCTAGTCCCCATGCATACTGCCTTGAAAAACTAATTTCTGCACTGTAAAGGGCAGTAAAAACGGCCTGTGTTATCGCCAATACCAACAATAAAGATGCCGTAATTAGCATGGTGCGTTTATTCGTAAATTCCATTATGTACCTCTTATAATTTTATATTTAATGTTTTTAAAAGCTGTAATAGCTCTCATACTTGGGTAGAAGACAGGTAAAGCTATTTAATTATTTCACTCAAACCTACAAAAGTAATAATTAATAACAAATAGGATCAAGCTACGGATTTTGATTAAAACTTAAATCGACAAAGTCGCTGTTATTCAAGCCATTTATGCCTCTAAAAACGCAGGGTCTCACACTCTCTTTATGAATTAACTTTAGATTACTAAGAGGGCATTTTACACGTATTCTAGCAATGGACATAAGTGACTTTGTAAAAGCCACTTATTGTAGTCGGGCAATGCTGTAAAAGAGCTTAAAACCTACTTTGTTAAGATAGAAATATAAAGTGAGACCAATCACTTAACGCTGTGATAGTTTGTTCTGTAGGGGGCGCAACATAGATTAAACCTGCAATGGCAATAATTGAAGATAGCGTAATTAGTTTATTATCGAAGTCAGCTATTTTTAAAGCGGTGCCAAAAGAGCGTTTAATTCTGACATTGCTTAAATCTACACTGTAAATTTCATCAAGCAATAAATGAATTAATCCGCCTAATAAAATAAACCCACCCGTTAACCAGGCAAAGACAGCTGCTTGTGTGGTTGATTGGTCATTCAGTTTCCATGTTACTTGAGTCGTTAATAGCGCGCATAACAGTATAAATAGTAAAGAGTGGCAACTACCTCTATGTACTGTGATCCATTCAAAAATGGGTCTAATAATATATTTCATAAACCCGTACACCAATAACGGCACTACGATTAACTCGATAAAGCTAATTTCAATAATGAGCTCGGTGGTTATGTAATGCAGTACCAGTAATACAGCGCTGAGTGCAAATAAGTTAAAAATAGTATCGAGTGATGTTGAGTTATCTGAATCTATATCTGGTAATAAGCCGCCGATTGAGCCTAAAAACCATAACCAGAGTGCGCCCTTTAATTCAATATGTCCTGCAGATAATAAGGTGGCTGAGGCTAAGCCTGTGATGATTACGGCAGTATTAAGATGAGTATTGAAGTTTGCCATTGTATCTCTTGATGGGAAAAAGTAGGGCATTCTATCAATTGAAAAGTTTATTGTTCAATCTTCTTTAAAAATTGGGCTTAAATAACCTTGGCTCTGCTTATAAATCACTCTCTAGTAGCCATTTTTAGTGCTAACTGCGTTGAAAGAGCTCAATTAACCATCTTACTTTTTAAACTCGTCATAAAATGCAATTTGCCCTCGACCTGTTTCTTTTACGTGGTAGAGCATTTTGTCACCATTGATCATTAATTCGAGTAGTTCATCACCATCATTAGGGCCTACTGCAATACCAATGCTTGCACCCACGGTGCATGTTTTATTTTGTGAAATATAAATGTCTTGTTGTAGCTCATTTAGCAAAGCGATTGATTGCTCACGCGTGGCTGCTTTGTTGTAGGTATTAACCTGCCTTGCAACAATAAACTCGTCACCGCCTAGGCGGATGCATATGTCGGTTTCTTGGTTAAAGTGCTTTTTAAATCGGTGTGCTATTTCAATAAGTACTTTATCACCGGCTTCGTGGCCGTAGGTGTCGTTAATGGGTTTAAACTTATCTAAATCAATCATCATTAGTACTAGGTGCTGATTGTGTTTAATGCACTCGCGCAGCACTTTTTTAAGGCGTTTTTCACCGGCTCGGCGATTAAGTAGGTCGGTAAGTGGGTCGTGATCGGCTTCAAAGCGGGTTTGAAATTCGCGTTCAGCGCGCTCAGTTACATCATGTAAAATTACTTCAACTAAGTGTTCTTGTTGAACGCTTCGCTTTGTTTCACGTTGCTCTGTTAGTCTTACAAATAAGCAGTGCAACCAAATGGTTTTATATCCCACTTTACACTCTATATCTAGGGTTGCTTGTGGTGGGTTTTTATCACAACGAATATCTGCAAGTAGGCTTTGTAATTCATCAACGTTATTTAACAGAGCAGGAAAGTGCAAGGTTGATAACTCTTCTTCGCCGGGTACGGTAAAGTAATGTTTAAACGCGAGATTAAAGGTGGTGATAATATTTTTGTCATCTAATAAACAAATACCGGCGCTGGCTTGTTCAAAAATAAGTCTAAATTTAGCTTCTAGTTCTTGAGTTTTTTTACGAAGGGATTGCTCATTACTAATGGTTAGCTTTAACTCATGCATTAAGGCATTTATACCTTGCGTTAGCCTGCTTATTTCGTCTCGCTTACCTTGCTTAAACTCTAGCATTGTCATGGTTTCGGGATTGGTAGGATCAATTGTCGCAAAGCTGTCTGTTAGGTTTTGAATAGGCTGAGTGAGCCATTTGCGTACAACCAGCGACACAAAAAAAGCGATGACGATTGATTGAATAAGCATTAAAATAAATTCTTTTATAAGTGATGACTGTGCTTGTTGTTCAATAAAGTTATCGTCGGGGTATATGGCGAGTACACCTATAAAGGAGCCTTCTATAAAGGGGTGAATTAATTTAATTAAAACAGCTTCATTTTTTTTGTTAGTAGAGCCACTTGCAATAAATAAATCCATTTCTCCTTTTGGGTTTACTTCTCCTTCTAAGCTTGCGCCTTGCACTAAGTCGTTACTTAGTAAGCCATTAATAATTTCTTGGCTTAATTCACGATCGTTTAGGTAGGCTGCTATAGCGGCTGTTTTCCCCATTGTTTGTGCTAACTGCTGCACGAGTAGGTAATTGGTATTTTTCTTTTCTTTAAGACCCGAGTAATAAGAAAGTGTTGACGATACTAATGTAACTACAATGGCGACAATTGCGATTGATAGAGCAACGCGTACGTAGAGTGCTTGGCTAATTTTTATCAAATGTGTATACCACTTTTACTGCGTCTGTAACTTGCGATTGAGGAATATAACCAATTGCAAATTGTGATGCAGCTATTTTGTTTAACGCATCTTCAACGGATGTTGACGGTGATGGGGGCTTTGCGCGCCCTGAAAATAATAACCTTGCCCAATAAGCATTAATTTTTTGCTCATTTTTATTGACCAGTTTCAGGTAAAAATCATTTTTTAATGTTGATTGCGCCGGTAAATCAAGTGGCTTAGAGGTTTCACCATCAGGAAACGTTAAATAGCGACCCATATAAATATCAATAACTTCGCGTTTAGATAAAGCGTTAATTGTATTGTTTTTATTTACCACCACTACAAACTCTGTAGATTTGGCATTAACACTAACAAGCAGCAGGCAAAGCGGCAGCAACACATAAAGGAGTACGTTACGATAGCTTATCATTGTTAAAACACCATACTAGCGTTCAAACTTAGCATATGTACTTTGTGGCCTTTGTCGACATCGGCAGGATTACTAAGACTCCATAAACCCGCGCCTTCGGGCTTTATATCAAAGCGGTCTAGTTGTGCTTTTAGCGCTAATCGCTCCGACAGTTGCCATTTTACACCTATATTAATTGAATGCTGATGAACATAAGGCACCTTAATAGCAGCTTGTGTTGCAAGTGCTAGCTGTTGTATTGGCTCTGAAATTTGATCGGGTATGCCTGGTGAAAAAACAGGTTCGTTTACTTGTATAACATCGTGACGATTTTTTGCTGCTGAAAAGCTCGTGTAAAATATTGCATTGTTTACCCTATAACCAGCGCTAATATAAGTATTGAGTACTGATGGAGCTATTATCCAATCGGATTCCGAAATACCTACTTCAGATTGAATAAGCCAATTATTATGATCGTAGGTTAGTCCAAACGCCGCGTATTCTATACTGTGGCCTTTGGTATTAAATTTGTTAGATATCGTTTGTGCTTGTGGCCATATACTTTGTGGTACTGCGTCTAGTAAGGCTAAAAACTCATCCAATGAGGTTAGCGTATAGTCACCAAAATCAGATTTAGATAAAGAGAAACGTGCGGTCCATGCATCTAGAGAATAGGTGGCACTAAAGGTGGTTAAATTATCAAAATCAATAAAAAAGTCGTCATTATAGGCTTTTAACTTTGCTGTAGAGCTTCCATATGCGAGCTTTAAACGTAAAAAACCTTCATCAATGGCTTTACTGTATTCAATATCCACACCGTCGTAATTTCCTGCAATGTTTGCAAAAGAGTAGTATTCATGAGGAGGGCGGATCCACAAATAGGCGTATCCTACATAAGGATATTCGGAGAGTAAGTAAAGGTCGCTGTTTAGCCTGCCAGCACGAATAGCCCAATGGCGTGAGGGGCGGTAACGTACAAAAGCGAGTTCTAAAAAGTTATCAAGACTTTTGAAGCTATGATCTTGTACTACTACTTGAACCACAGAGTCCCAATTTTTTGAGAGCGATATATTAGCTTGCCCACCTAAAATTGAATCACGCGTTGCTGAAAAGCCTGTATCGTTTTCGTTTAAATAATTAGATGCAAAGGCGATATCTGAATCGTCAGTGTAACTGAGTGTTAAAGATGCAAAACCACTAAATTGCACGTCTACTTCATTTGCATCGCTTTTATTAGCAGCAGAAATTACCAATATGGCTATGGCAATTGTACCTCGGAACAACATGTTAGCGCTTATTTTTATGATATGGATAATAAAAAGATAGCACATTTTTTAAAATTACCAACTTACCCAACATAAGATTTTACCAAAGGCGTTAGCATGGTAAAGCTAAAAAAATTACACTCTTTATGCTTGGTTTTTAATTTACGTTAAATTGTAAATAAACACACATAACACCATCATAAATTCCACTTAAAAGTGGCTATTTAAGTTGCTTTAATTTTTACCTCCTAAAGTAATAATTTATTAACTAAGTAACCTATTAACTAAGTAACCGTAATTATCTTATTTGTTAATTATTGGGATGTTATATTGTTGCAATTGTCATTTGATATAGTATAACATTCACACCATCTAATTTTCCTAAATAGAGTTTGAGTGTGACAACACCTACCGCGATTAATAAAACACCAACAATTGCCCCTAAAACTTTTGATAAACAACTTAGCAATGCAGAAGCCGACCTGAGTGATGCGATGATTGAAGTGAGTTCTTTAAATTTTAGTATTAAAAATAAAGCTATTTTAAAAAACTTAAGCTTTAGTGTGGCTGCAGGTGAGGTTTATGCGCTACTTGGCGGTAATGGTGCGGGTAAATCAACCACGTTAAAAACGTTACTTGGGTTTAATAAACCAACCGAAGGCTCTGTAAAAGTAGCGGGTAAAGAGGTGAGTAAAGCGCTTGATTTTGTGCGAGGTAAAACAGCGTATTTGCCAGAGTCGGCTACGTTATATCCGCATTTAACAGCTCGTGAAAATGTTGAATATTTTTTATCACTCGCTGATATTAAAAAATCAGATGAGCAAATTAACGCGGCTTTTAATCGTGTTGCACTGCAACGCGATGCGTGGGATCGCCACATGCAAACTTATTCAAAAGGCATGAGGCAAAAAACAGCAATTGCACTTGCGATACTGCGTGAAGCACCCATTTTTTTACTTGATGAGCCAACCTCTGGTCTTGATCCTGTTGCTATTGATGAATTTAATCAACTTGTACGAGAGCTTGCATTAACGGGTGCGACCATTTTAATGGTTACCCACGATGTATACGGTGCCTGTCAAGTTGCTAATCGAATTGGTTTACTTAAAAACGGTGAGCTGGTGGGAGAGTTTGATGCGCCCCAAAGTGGGCGTATTGATACCGAGCAAGTACACGCTGCGTTTGGGCATCACGCTAAAAGAGGTGCTTAATGAGTATAAATAACTTTTCAAAGGTGGTGATTGTTGCCAAAGATGAGTGGCGTTATTGGCTTCGCTCAAAATTAGCAATGACCGTGCTTGCTATAGGCTTAGTGCTCACGCTTGCTTCGGTAATTGTAACGGCTATTACCATGATGGAGCTAAGCCATGCTCGTCATGAGTTACAAACAACAAGCGATAAGAGCTTTGTTGATCAACCCGACCGCCATCCACACAGAATGGTGCATTACGGGCATTATGCATTTAGAACGCCTTCGCCACTTAGTACGCTAGACCCTGGTATTGACGCTTATACAGGCAACTCTATATTTTTAGAAGGGCACAGACAAAACAGCGCAATGTTTGCAGATAGTCGCCAAGGGACTGCATTAACTAAATTAGGCAGTTTAACGCCTGCATTTATTGTGCAAACACTCGCACCTTTATTATTAATATTAATTGGCTACAGCGGTATTAGCCGAGAGCGCGAATCGCAAACGCTTTCTTATTTGTTATCGCAAGGTACATCGGGTGTAACGCTAATTGCAGGTAAAGGATTGGCGCTACTTTCTGTTGTAGGCTTAATTTTAACTCCGCTTACGGTATCGGCTTTATTTACGGTTGCTGCGGGCGAAAGCTTACTGGCAGTTGTAAGTTTTGTTGTTGGCTACGCTTTATATTTAACTGTGTGGGTATTACTAATTTTACTGGCATCGAGCGTGTTTAGTAAAAACAGTGGCAG
>NZ_AUTP01000188.1:0-18529 GCF_000498075.1 Pseudoalteromonas sp. TAB23 | reverse complement strand
CCAGCCACTTCGCTTAATTAATGCAGCAGCTAAGTGCTCTTTAATTGGCGCTTTACCTTGGCCTTGGCGGTAACCACGTTCTGACAAACGAGGACCTGAATAGTCAATATACATCGATACGCCGTAACGATTTAATCGTGCAACTACGCGCACGTTAGCATCTTGCTTATCAACGTTAGGACGTTGCTCATATAAATCATTAAAATAGTCAACAATCGCATCTTTGATTACAAGACCCGAAAATTGCGTGTTTTTTAATGAGTCATTGGTACCGTTGAAGTCGACAGCGAATGTTTGCGTAGGTCCAAACCATTCTTGCCAAGGTTGCGAGCGCGCAAAATTATACAGGCTATTTTTGTCATCTACGCCTTCTTTTTCTTCAATAAGCATAAGCACACGCGTTGCAAAACGAGTTGATAAACAAACCTTTTGCGCAAGTAATGAGTCAGCCTCAAAACGAACAGAACCAACAGTTTGCTTAGACACGGTTGCGCCAAGTTCTGTTAGTTCATCAACCAATAAATTTTCGATTCCGATAGAAGTAAGTGCGATAAATTGCAAAGTAATAACCCTTAATAGCTAATTGCGCAGGATTATAACATAGGTTGGGCGACAAACACGCCATAAAGACACGCTTAAGACTTAAATTTGGTTAGGCGGTTTGACTTTGATATTGCTGATTTAGGATGGGGTGTACTCGATTATTCAAAATACGGATTACTTCAAATTGCGCCAAAGATAAGTTTTCGTCTAATTTAAAGGTTTCACTTAAATTCAAACAAATAGATGCATCAGGACAATGCTCTACAATTAAAAAATCACCTGACTGCGCTTTAGATGTTAATTTTACTATTGCCTCTACGCTTGGCTCTGTCCCGGTGTATTCTTCAAAAAACCAACTTTTTGCTAAAACGGGTTTTAAGTGATACTTAACAGCAGTCGCATTTAATGATATTTGACAAATTTGAGCCGCAGACCACAATTCAAATCCATCCAGATAATTATAAACTTGTTCGTAAAATGCAGCATCTTCGAGACTAAAACGTGGATTTTTAAAAACAGAATCGGTGAGCTGTCTTAATTTATAAGGCGTGCATAATTGCATGTCGTCATTTAAATCAAGTAACAAACGATTTTTATCAGGACAAGTAATCCACTGCCATTGCTTTGATGCTTGTAACATTTACTCCTCCTTGGGTCTGTTGAATAATTATTGCTCAGAGTATAACCGCTTTTGACCACTTTTAAAATGTTTGCTTAGAACATTTAGCTAACGATCAAAAGCTTAGATAACTGATCCTTATAAGCCGTTAACGATCGACTTTACCAATTGTGGACCTTTGTAGATGAACCCAGTATAAACCTGAACTAAATTTGCGCCTGCATCTAACTTTTCTTTTGCAGATGTAGCATCATCAATACCGCCGACTCCGATGATTGGTAGCTTACCTTGTGTTAAGCGTTTTAGTTCACTTACTACCTCTGTAGAGCGCATTCTAACAGGGTGACCTGATAAACCGCCCGCNCTCTTGTGCATATTGCTGCCCCATAACTGCGGCTCGCTCAAGCGTTGTGTTTGTGGCAATTACACCATCAATTTTATTATTTAAAAGTGATTCACTTACTTGCTCTATTTGTATTTGATCGAGATCCGGTGCAATTTTTACAAGCATAGGCACTTGCTTATTATGCTTTGCAATTAAATCTAACTGTTCATTTTTAAGACTTTGCAATAAATCATCAAGTGCAGCACCATATTGTAAATCACGAAGCCCTGGGGTATTTGGTGATGAAATATTTACCGTAATGTATGAGGCATGCTCAAATACTTTACGCATACAATGAATGTAGTCATCTTTACCTTGTTCATTAGGTGTATCTTTATTTTTACCAATATTGATACCGAGTATGCCACTGTACTTTGCTGCTTTTACATTTTCGACTAAATTATCAACACCTTTATTATTAAAGCCCATACGGTTAATAATTGCGTTTGACTCTGGAAGTCTAAAAATACGTGGCTTATCATTACCAACTTGAGGACGCGGTGTAACCGTTCCAACTTCAATAAAACCAAATCCCATTTGGCTAAAAGCATCAATACATTCTGCATTTTTATCAAGGCCAGCGGCAAGCCCTACTGGGTTTTTAAATTCAAGACCTAAAAAGTTTACGGGTTTATCTGAAACACTTTGTGACCAAGCTATATTTAGAGGCGTATTAGCAAAACGACGAAGATTATTAAGTGCAAACTCATGCGCCCACTCCGCATCACGGGTAAACATAAAACGGCGAGCTAAATCATAAAACATCAATATAATCCTCTTTTTAAATTTCAGACAAAAAAATACCTCAGACAAGGCTGAGGTATTGTATAACAATTTTAACAATCAGTTATTTATTTACTAAACAAATAACTGATTAAAGCTAAATTATTTTCCTGATGTATCACAGTTGTGACTTAATAACATAAGTTCACGAAGTGCAACTGAGAACTTAGCAAAGTCATGGCTTTGTGATGTTTTAAACTCAGCCAACATTTGTTTCCAACGCTGAAGTAATAAATCTTGGCTATCCATCCACTCATCTATTTGACTATCAACATCGCTCTCGTCACCTTCAAAGCTATTTAGCACCACTTCAGATAACGTACGTTGCTGCCAATCAAGCTCTTCACGGTAAGATGAACGAGCAAGTGCTTGCCAATGATTTGCTACTGGTTGCTTAGTTATTTGCTCTAAGAACCAATGCAGACCCATTCTTGCGCCTAGTTTAAAGTAAGTATTCGATACCATCGAAATACTCTTACCTGAATTATTAGCAACTTCAGCTAAATCCATCACAGAGAATAAGCTTGATAACGAAACAATACGCTTAGCTATATCTGCAGGAACGCCGGCATCAATTAACTTATTAGCTTCAATTACAATACGGTCATTTTCTTTTTCAATCATGTACGTATTTAAATTATCGCTTAAATTTTTAAATGTTGGCGCAAAGAATTCAATTCCTTGTTCAATCGTTTGTGACTTATTACGATGACGTAAGAACCAACGCGTAGTACGGCGAACAGTACGACGAAGTTGGTAAAGCATTTCAGTTTGTACCGCTGCTGGTATTTTATTATCCAGTGCGCTGATAGAAGACCATGTATCGCGCATTTCAAATATTTCGCTAGCAATTGAGTAACACATTGCAATTTCAGCTTCGTTGGCACCGGTTTCTTCATGCATACGTACCATGAAGTTTAAACCCATATCATTAACGATACTGTTAGCAAGTTTAGTTGCAATAATTTCTTTACGAAGTGGATGGTTGTTCATCGCATCGTTAAACTTATCACGTAGAGGACGTGGGAATGACTTCACAAGCAATTGACGATAGTAAGGGTTTTCAGTAATTTCATCACTTACTAAAGACTCTTTTAATACCATTTTAGCGTACGAAACAAGCACTGAAAGCTCAGGGCGAGTTAAGTCTTTACCTGCGGCTGCACGTTCTGCCAATTCTTCATCGCTTGGAATAAACTCGATAGCACGGTTTAACTTGCCATCTTTTTCAAGTGCATGAATAAAACGAATCTTTTCTTTAAGCGTTGAAGTACCTTTAGACTGCGTAATTGAAATAGTATGTGTTTGACGGTAACAGTCTTTTAATACTAATTCAGATACTTCATCTGTCATTGAATAAAGTAGCTCATCACGTTGTTTACGTGTTAAGTCACCTTCAGCAACCAAGCCATTAAGTAAAATCTTAATGTTAACTTCGTTATCTGAACAGGCAACGCCCCCTACGTTATCAATAAAGTCAGTATTAACACGACCACCCTTAGCTGCAAATTCAACACGACCTAATTGAGTTGCACCTAAGTTACCGCCCTCACCAATTATTTTAGCGCCTAAATCTCTACCATTGATACGTAGTGCATCGTTTGCACGATCCCCTACATCTGCATCAGTTTCTTTAGAGTTTTTAATGTATGTACCAATACCGCCATTCCACAGTAAATCGAACTCCATCATCAATGAAGCTTTCATTAACTCATTTGGGGTCATACTTGCTTTTTTAGTACCCAACATTTTTTTCATTTCTGGGCTGAGCGTAATTGATTTAGCAGCACGAGAGAAAACACCACCACCGGCAGAAATTAACTCTTTATTGTAATCTTCCCACGATGAACGCGGCATATTAAATAAACGTTCGCGCTCTGGGTAAGAAGTAGCAGCATCTGGGTTAGGATCAACAAAAATGTGCATATGGTTAAAGGCAACTTGTAAACGAATATGCTTAGATAACAACATACCATTACCAAATACATCACCAGCCATATCGCCAATTGCAACTACCGTAAAGTCGGTAGTTTGACAATCGATATCCATTTCACGGAAATGTCGTTTAACTGACTCCCATGCGCCTTTAGCTGTAATACCCATTTTCTTATGATCGTAACCAACCGAGCCACCTGATGCGAATGCATCACCTAGCCAGAAATTGTATTCATTAGCTATGCCGTTTGCGATATCAGAGAAAGTAGCGGTTCCTTTATCNCGGCTGCAACCACTAAGTAAGCATCATCTTCATCGTGGCGAACAACATCGCGAGCTGGGACTACTTCACCGCGCTCTATGTTATCTGTAATATCTAGAAGACCACGGATAAAGATTTTGTAACACTCTTGGCCTTCTTTTATAAACGCTTCGCGCTCACTAGGTAATTGTTTACATACAAAACCACCTTTAGAACCAACAGGTACAATTACTGTATTTTTAACTTGTTGAGCTTTAACTAAGCCAAGTACTTCAGTACGGAAATCTTCACGACGGTCAGACCAACGCAGACCACCACGCGCTACTTTACCGTAACGTAAATGCACACCTTCAACGCGCGGAGAGTATACAAAAATCTCAAACGCAGGAAGTGGAAGTGGTACATCAGGAATTAAGCTAGGCTGTATTTTAAACGAGACATAAGACTTAAACTGACCTGCATCATCTTTTTGGAAATAGTTAGTTCGTAGCGTCGCAACAATCATATCTACGTATAAACGTATAATACGGTCATCATCAAGGTTTGCTACATTTTCAAGTTCTAAGTAAATTTGCGTACTTAACTTTTCAAGTGTTTTAGCACTTGCTGGGCTCTTAACTGAGAACTTTTTAGCAAATAAATTAACAATTTGCGCTGCAATGTTTGGATAATTTGCAAATGTGCTTTCAATGTAACTTTGTGAGAACGTTACACCAATTTGACGCATATACTTAGCGTAAGCACGTAAAATAGAGGCTTCGCGGCCAGTTAGGCCACCCATTAACACTAAACGGTTAAAACCATCGTTTTCAAGGCGGTTGCCCCACACATTTGTTAATGCAGCGCGAAAACGTGCTGAAATTTTATCAAAGTCTGCCATCCCTTTGCTGTCAATAAGCATCGAGAAGTCCATGATCCAGTTAATACGACCATCGCTAGTTTTAACTGAATATGGTGTTTCACCAACAACGCGCAGACCAAAGTTTTCAAGCATTGGCATAACATCAGATAAGTGAATTGGCTCATCTTTATGGAATAAGCTTAATCGTACAATATTACTGTTTGCTTCTTCTTGAGGACGGTAAAACAGCATTTCTAGCTTGTTTTCATCGCTAAGTAGTTCTAACTTTTCGATATCAACAACCGCAGCACTTGGAAGCACTTCGTCTTTGTATGAGCGTGCAAACGCATTACAGTATTTACGATTTAAATCGTTACCACGTGCTTCACCCGCAGACTCTAAAAGTGCAGATTGAAGTTTATCTTCCCACGTACGTGCAGCTTCTACTAAATTGTTTTCGATGTCTTTCACGTTATATTCGATCTTGTTGTCGGTCACACGAACGGTGTAATGAGTACGCGCCAGTGTTGACTCAGAGAAATAAGTAGTAAATTCGACTTTATCGTCAGAATTAAATGCATTAGCTAATATATCTTGCGTTTCACGACGAAGAGCCGTGTTATAGCGTTCGCGAGGAACATAAACCATGCAAGATAAAAAGCGACCATACGCATCTTTACGTACAAACAAGCGACACATATCGCGCTCTTGTACTTGTAAAACACCCATAGCAACTTCAAGTAGCTCACTTTCGCGCGCTTGAACTAGCTCATCACGTGGGTAGGTTTCTAAAATATTTAAAACAGCTTTGTAAGCGTGTGTACCTTTAGCAAAATCACACATTTCCATAATGCGGTTAATTTTACTTTTTAAAACAGGCACATCAGTAGCACTGTTATTGTAAAAGCTTGATGAGAACAAACCAATAAAGCGGTCTTCACCAATTACATTGCCTTCATCGTCAAAACGCTTAATACCTACGTAATCAATGTAAGCTGGACGGTGAACGCGAGAAACAGAGTTAGTTTTTGTTAGGATCAGTAGGTTGCTGCTGCGTGCTTCTTGGCGAGCAACTTCTGGTAATTCTGATAATAATCGTGTGTGTTCTTCAGTAGAGTTTTTCATCAAGCCAAGGCTTGATTCCATTTTACCTTTTAATTGGTAATCACCTTGAACTGGGCTTAGCTCATATTCACGGTAACCCATTAGGGTAAAGTTATCTTTCGCTAACCAATCTAAAAACTCAGTTGTTTCTGAAACTTCTTCTGTCGTTTTATTGTGATGACGTTTAGGTAACTCTTTGGTTACTGCAATCAATTTTTTACGAATTGGCTGCCAATCATCAACAGCAACTGACACATCAACAAGAACCGACTCTAACTCTTTCTTGAAAGACTCAATCACAGAAGAATCTGTTTGACGGTCAATTTCAATAAAAAATACTGTTTTAGTAGATGAGGATTCTTGCTCTGCTTTTAAATTTGATAATCCAGAAATTTTAGCGTTTTCATCGCGCTTAATTTTTAATGGGCAGTGAAGTAATAAGTGAGAGGCGATATTTTCACGAGTCATGGCCATACGAACAGAATCAACTAAAAACGGCATGTCTTTAGTAATAATCTCTACGATTGTATGTGATGACTGCCAGCCATCTTTTGCCACTTCAGGGTTGAAAACGCGGATAACAGCGTCGTCGGTAGTATTTTTTTCTAGCGAGTTCCAAAGGCTTAATGCTGCGCCATATAGGTCACTATCGTTGCGGTTTGCCAAATCCTCTTTAGACATATTGCTGTACAAGGCTTTGGCGAATTTCTCAACGAGTAACACATTATCAGCGCGAACTTTTTTCTGGATCAGCTTACAGACATTATCTAGGATAACCGAGGCTTGGCCTTCATTTCGTGTCATTGTATGTTCCTTAATCTATTACTGCTCAGGAGCAGGAATTTGTACAGCTATTCATTAGCGTGGAGTCAATTAAATTCTAACCCTTTTACAGCTAATAAACAGCCTTTTCGATGAAAACATTTTAAGCATTTCAGCTATTTGGTCATCTATTCACAAATTGTAGATATAAATGGCCTTTACAGGCCATTTAGGAGCAAAATTATTCACATTATTTTTTCTGGTCAGTCCAGAGAAGGCTACCAATAGCGGGTAATAACAACACTGCACCTAACATATTTACTAAAAACATGAAGGTTAACAGTATACCCATATCAACTTGGAATTTAAGATCTGAGAATATCCACGTACTCACACCAATCGCAAGTGTAATACCGGTAAATAGAACCGCACTGCCACGTTCAACAAGCGCATTTCGATAAGCAACACTTAATGGTACATTTTGCTTAAGCTGCCCCATCATCGACGACAGTATATAAATACCGTAATCGACCCCAATACCTACTCCTAGAGCAATAACTGGCAAAGTAGAAACGGTTAAGCCTATTTCTAATTGCACCATAAGTGCTTGTGCAAGTGTTGATACGATATAAAGCGGCAATACCACAGCAATCGTTGCTTTTACGCTTCTAAAGCTCATTAAACATAAGATGATAACGGCACCATAAACATAAAGCATCATTGGTATTTGCGCTTCTGCAACTGACTCATTAGTCGCTGCCATTACGCCAACAGGTCCTGACGCTAGTTTAAATGCTAATTTATCAGTGCCCTCTTCTTGCGCAAATTGCTTAACACTTTTAATCACAGTATCGATAGTTTGTGCTTTATGATCATCTAAAAATATAATCACTGGCATAACTGAACAATCACCGTTAAGTAAACCTGTACTAGTTTCAACTCGAGACGTTGACTGAACTAAACTTGCTGAATTTCGTGGCAAGCTTTGCCATTTCAAATTGCCTTCGTTGTAGCCTGCGTTAACCGATTGAGCTACAGAGCTCAAACTTACAGCAGACTGCACACCTGCTACATTCTCTACTTTGTATTGAAAACGGCTTATACGCTCCATCACATCATGCTCAGTACATGCTGCAGGATACGCTTCTACAATTACCTTTAAGATATCAGACGAGATAGTGTACTTGTCTGATATTAAAAACGTGTCTTGATTATAACGGGCATCTTGATGCAGTGATGGCGCGCCTGCATGTAAGTCACCTATACGCATTTTATCTGCTTGCCAGTAACCTAAAGCAAATAGAACAAGTGTAAAACCAATAATTATTTTAGCTACTTTAGGATCAGTCGCTTTAACAAGTAAGTCGCGGATTTTATCGAGCATGTTTGGTTTTGCTGCATCACCAAATTGAATATGTACACTGTTTTCAAAGTTCATGTACGAAGCCCAAACTGGCAATAAGATTAAATTAGTAAATATAATTACTGCTACACCTAAACTCGCTGTAATGGCAAGTTCACGGATAATACCAATATCGATGGTAAGTAATGTTAAAAAGCCTACGGTGTCTGAAAGCAGTGCAATACCGCCTGGCACTAATAAAGCCCTAAAACTTGACTGACAACAAATACGTGTTGTTTTACCTTCACCTACTTTTTTACCAATCGCATTTATCATCTGCACACCATGGCTTACACCAATAGCAAATACTAAAAACGGTACCAAAATAGACATAGGGTCAAGGCCAAAACCTAAACTTGAAAGCAGGCCTAATTGCCAAATAACAGCAATAATGGAACATGCGATAGGCAAAATAGTCAGCTTTAAACTGCCACAAAATAGCCAAACCATAATAAAGGTAAAAGCGATAGCAATGGCAAAAAATACAACCACCCCTTTTGCACCTTCCGCTATATCACCAGCCATTTTTGCAAAGCCAATAATATGAATACTTACTTTATCTGTACTTAAAGGCTCTCTTAAATCACTTTCTAGCTTTTGTGCAAAAGCTAATGTGTCTAATTTTTGTTGTGTTTGAGGATCAGTTTCTAAAAGTTGAGCTGTTACCATTGCACACGAATAATCGCTGGCAATCATACGTCCTACAACTTTTGCTTTTTCAATGTTTTCCTTTACTACACCTAAACCACGCTTATCTGCTTTAAAGTTAGCAGGAATAATTGGGCCACCGGCAAAGCCATCCTCCACTACTTCAACAAAACGAGCACTGGGTGAAAATATTGAGTTAACTAATGGACGATTTACGCCAGGAATGAAATAAAGCTGATCGTGAACCGCTTTTAATTGAGTAAAGAACTCTGGATTAAATATATCACCACTGTCATCACACACTGAAATCAAAATACTGTTTGCACCACCAAACTGCTTTTCATGCTTGGTATACACTTTCATATAATCGTGGTTTAACGGGATATTTTTATTAAACGATGCACCTAATTGAATTTGAGTCGCTTTGAATACAAGTAAACAGGTTATAAGTGCAAAACTTATAAGCATAATTAAGCGATGTCTAAAAATCGCCTTTTCAATAAAATCGAGTAGTTTATGCATTAAGGGGTTAACTCCTTCACTTTAATGCCATCTTCTGTAGCCATGATTAGTTTGTTATCTAAAATTACACCATCAAGAATCGCTTTACCGTCAGCAAGCTGCTCATGGGTGAGTAACCCATCTTGAAGATGAAAAATAACGCCACTGTTGGCAAGCATAAGCCATTGTTTGTTATTATAATTAATGATGTTGTTGATCGTCGCTGTTTTAACATTTTCGAAATGCTGCCACTGCTGTTCACCATTTTGCTTTGCAAAAACATTACCTCGAAGCCCTGCCACAATTTCTTGTGTGCTATCTGATGCAACTGCAAAGAATGAACCAGGATAAATTTCTTCTATCCTTTGCCAAGTTTGACCATCATCAATGCTTCTGGCCATCAAGCCCATCTCACCAACCAGCATTAAACCATTATCTGTTTTTTCGATTCGATTAAAGTGCGGTAAAATTGAAGCAGTTTCGGCTTCGTATCCTTCGGGGTCATTTTCTTTTAAATCGTTCAAGTAATCACGATCATCACTAAATAATAGCGAATCTAAAAAGCGTTTTTGCCAATGTTTACCACCATCGGTGGTTTGATAAAACATGCCATATGCGCCCACTGCAAAACCTTTTAAATCATCTTCAAATAGAATATCTAAACATGGTTTGTCTAATTTTGGTTGTGCTTGTTGTAGTTGCCAATTAACACCACCGTCAGTAGTATTTATTATTGTTGCATCGTGGCCACACGCCCATCCATTATTTTCATTACTAAAATCAACGGCAGTTAATAGCACTTGAGTTGGGACTAGCTCAGCTTGTTGCCATTTATCACCTGACGTACTTTTAATAACAGTACCGTGTTTACCTACTGCAATTAGACCATTGCCCGTGTTGGTTATGTCGGTGAGTAAGGTTTTAGCTGCATTTGTTGCACTGATTGCATTGTTAGGGGCTTCTTGTGCAACACTCGCACCGCTTATTATCAGGCTGGCATATACCAAATACTTCATAAATTTTAATCGCCTTGTACGAGAGAGTTGTTTGTCTTTTTACTGGGGAAAGCGTTGCGCGCTGTAAGACAAACGCGATGAGAAAGGAAAAGGCACTTAACAAATTGTTAAGTGCCTAGTTTAATACTATCTACCTGCGCGACGTAAAGCGCTTGAAGTAAATTCGTTATCGTTAAATGACTGTGAAAAATCGTACATTTTTTCTTGGTTATCTAAACCAATTGCTAAATAACGACGAGAATTCAAATCATGATAAACCTCAAGCGTACTCCACTGTGTAGGTACTTCGTAGTAGTTAAGGCCATAAGCCATTGCTACACGGTAAAGTTGGTCGCGGTTATCATAAATATCAGTAACCTGTACTTGCCAGCTATCTTCATCAATGTAAAACACACGCTTTTTATAGATATGGCGTGTATCGTCTTTTAAGTTAGCTTCAACAACCCAAACACGGTGTTTTTCGTAACGTGTATGCTCTGGGTTAATATGGCCAGGCATTAAAATATCATCGTACTCTAGCTTATCACTATGAAGTTTATAGCTGTTATAAGGTATATATAACTCTTGCTTACCTTTTAGTGTCCAATTGTAACGATTTGGCGAGCCATTAAACATATCAAAATCATCGGTAGTACGCAGGCTATCTGCAGCTGTGCCTGGTGCATCATATGCAACATTAGGTGCACGACGAACGCGACGTTGTCCCGAGTTATAAGTCCATGCTTGGCGCGGCGTTAATATTTGATCCATTGTTTCATGAACTAATAATGCAGTACCCGCTAAACGAGCTGGTTCTGTAACGCTTTGTTTAAACTTAAACAAAATATTTGAGTCTTGTAGCTCTGATGGTGTTGCACTAGGGTCTGAGTATTTAACTAATAACTGCTCATCAAAGCCAACATAGTTATAAGAACCAGATGCAGTCGGTGCAGCTTGACCACCAAAACGCTCAATAGACTGGCCACGGTAACGTAATAAGTGATTCCAAATTGCCTCTAAACCCGTTTTAGGAATAGGGAAAGGAATACCAATCGCCGTATTTTTAATACCGTTACCGCCTTCTATTAATTCAGCAGTCGGTGCAAACTTTTTAGTCGCATCATACACAAACTGAGGATAAGACGCAGAACGGCGAGTTTCATACACTGGCATTTTAAATGTGTCTGGGTATGCTTCAAATAAAGCAATTTGACCCGGACTTAAATTGGCTTTGTACTTTTCAATATTACTTTTATCAATAGTGAAAAGCACTTTATCAGCTGTAAATGGGTCAAGGTGATGCATACCAGCTTCATAACCTGCAGGGGCTGTTGTAATGCCATTATTCCATGCTGGAATAGAGCCATCAGCATTAGCTGCTTTTTCTGCGCCCATTGGCGTTAAGTTTTGACCTAATTGAGCAACTTCATCAGCGTTTAATTTAGCTAAAGCTGCGCTGCTTGCAAACAAGCTACAAAAAGCTGTAGCGATGAGGGTAGGTTTTTTAATCATAATAATGTTACCCCTAAATAGAATATTTTAAGTTAAAAGAAACGTAATCGCGATCTGAGAAAGTATTAATATCGCCGCCGCCCCAAAACGAGTTATAGCTCACATCAAGTGACCACGCATTTTGGTAGTTAAAGTTCATGGTTGCACCTAAAGATTTACGGTCTTCAATAAATAAGAACATAGGGTCTGGTGTATTACCATTTACGTCATGAGAAAATACAAAACGTGGAGAGAAGTTAATACCTTTGTAAAGGTTAAAATAATCACCTTTAGCAATTAAGCGGTAACCCCAAGAAGACGCAGTAGCAAATGATTTTTCTTCAGCGCCATTTGATAAACCAAGTTGCAATGTTGAGTAATCAGTAGTACCAGGGCCTGTAATTGTTCCACTACGGCCAGTACCCGATACATTTAAACGCATTTCGTCATATTCTGGCATGTTATGAATTTTTACAGCACCCACTTCACCAACAACAGCCCAACTATCGGCACCTAATGAAGGTCCAAATAAGTGAGTAGCCGTGAATTGAATTTGTGATGTATCACGTTCTATATAGCCTTGAGCAACTTCACCCGCACCAACAGAGCTAATATCATCGCCAAAACTCATTTGCGAAATACCTGCAAAATCAGGACGAAGACCTGCAAGCGCTAACTGCTCCGGCATAGCTGTGTAAAGTAACTCTACGTCATCAATTTGCAGTGGTTCATCTTGACGAAACGCAAACTCACCCGCAAAGGCTGTTTCACCAATAGTTGTGTTAAAACTTAAACCATATAGTTTAATATCTTCTGGGTAGTCGTTTTCAGCTTTTGAGAAGGCCGTTAAATCAGCAACATTATCTGACGTAATTTCTGTTGTCATGATCATCGCTAAATCTTGAGCAATTGCTGCCTGTGAAAAGTTTGATACACGACCAGATATAAGTGGACGACGACTATGGTAGTTCACGTGGTATAACGCAATTTCAGTATCATTAAATTCAGGTAAAAATATACCTAAACGTAAACCGTACTGTCCGCCATCTTCAGGTTCATTTTTACCATTATCTCCTTTACCTTTTAACGCAACCTTAGTTGGGTAAGCAAGATACATTTGGGCTAATAAAGCACTCCCTTCAGCACTTGAAGGATCAATACCTCGAGCAGCTGCTGCTAATGCAAAATCAGATGTTAGGTTATTCAAACTATCTGTTAAAAAAGCCACATCAATATCAGGATTAGACGTAAAACCTAATTGAACATTCTGCTGATAACCATTTTCTGCTGCAAAGTCATTGGTAGAGAAGTATGTACCGGCTGCTGGTAAACGTGTTTCTTGCCATTGATATTGGTAGAAACCTTCAAGCGTAATGTTCTCAGTAATACCGAGCGATGCCCAAAGCATACCGATTGGTATAAATGCTTCTTTTAGCTCAGCGCCAGGTGCTTTTAATCGATCTATATCAACTGGGTTTACGTTAATACCATGAGATATAAGCGTACTTTCACCCCAGTTAACTACTTGCTGGCCTAAACGGACAGATAAAGGGTTATTACCATCATTTAAATCAAAATCGGCCCATACAAACGCATCTAATAAACGAATGTCGGCACAGCTTTGTGCTTTGGTGTCTTTATCGTCACACGGGTCAACCCCCTGCCCTGATGTAGGATTTGAATAAGCGTGGTACCCATCCATTAAAGCAAAGTCATAAAAATACATGAAGCGAGTGAACAAACCGTAGTTATCTTTATTTATTGAAAGGTCGTGTGTGCCCTTCAATAGTTTTGAGAATGAGTCACCACTATCAAAATTTAAATTACCCGCGTCACCGTTATTTGAATAAGACCCAGGTTGAGCCCATACATCTTGAGATGAGTAAATAGTGTTGTTTAGCGCTGGGTTGTATCCTGTCCAATCAAAGGCTGGATTATTACTTTTGCCAATTAGGTTAAAGTCTCTATCTTCTACGCGAACACTTTGCCCATATGAAAAGGTTGAATCGAAGGTAATATCAAAACCTCCAGCTTCAAATGTTACAGCTTGAGTACTTGCTGCAGATAAACCTAAGCTAGCGGCTGCTAAACCTATAGCGATTCTATTTTTAACAAAAAGCGATCTTCTTATCATTTTGGTTCCCCCCTGTCGCGGGTCATTTTGTGTGATCAAGTTATTGTTTTTAGTGTAATCATAACGATAGAAGCGAATCAGTGAAATTACAAATACTCGCTCTAATCTGTCATATACTTTTTATTCTGGTTAACGCTTACGTATTGGTAAGACGTCGTACCAGATAATTTATACACGTAATTTAACAATAGGACAAATTGAAATTAACAAAAATACAATATTTTTATGTATATATAACATAAAAACCGAGTGTCAGGCCACTCGCTCTAGGCGGATGAACTTGTTTTCGGGGGTTAATAAGAGTCTAAAACGGCCACGTACACCCAAGCTCGAAATGAAGGGCCTCAAATGCGTAGCAGCAAAACGAATTGTTTTACCGCCATCCTCTACAACTTGTAAAGAGCTAAAACGGCCATGGTAGTAATCCATGCACTCGTTATAGCTCAATCTTAAGGTAAAATAATACTCAATCATTTATGCGAGCGCTTTTTCAACCTTTTCATACAAGTCAGCACTTAGGCCATCTAAATTGGCTAAGCGTTGTAATTGCAGTTTCATTGCTTGTGAACGTACATCATCGTAACGCTTCCACGACATAAACGGTGTTAGCATACGAGATGCATTTTGTGGATTAATTGCATTAAGTTTTATTAATAAATCACCTAATAACGCATAGCCTTGAGCATCTGCTCGATGAAATTGTGCTGTATTAAAATGGCTAAAACTTCCTACAAGTGCACGTACACGGTTAGGATTTGAAAAATCAAAACACGGGTGTTCGTAAAGTGCCTTAATGTCATCTATAGCAGTACTGCCTGATTGCATAGCTTGCAGTGCAAACCACTTATCCATGACTAAAACATCATGACGCCACTGACTATCAAAATGACTCAAAAGCTCATCTCTAACAGGGTGTGAAGCTTTTACCACAGCGCTTAGGGCACCAAGTACATTAGTCATATTAGTCGAGCTTGCAGCTTCTTTAATAAAGGTTACAGCTTCTGGACTTTGTGTTTTAGCAAGGTAGTGCAGACATATTTGCTTTAAAGCACGATTCGCAACGGAGCTTGCACTTATACTGCCATCATCTTCAAGAGATTCGTAACAACTAAGCAGCTCATCAGCAAGTTCATCAGCAATTTGTTGCTCAAACTTTTCTGTTATTTCAATAATGTCATCTACAGGTATTACATCAAATTCAGCAGCTAACGTGTCAAAACTCGGCAATTTAAACAGCTCTGCAATTAAAGCTAAATCGCCCTCTTTAGTGTTTATAAGTACACGTAGAGCATTTATAATTTCGCTGCTTAATACGCTATTCGTTGCATCGGTGATTTGAGATTTAATCGCCTTAATGAATAGCTGCTGTTGTGCATCCCAACGTGAAAAATCACTGCGCGCAAAACGCATAATATGCAATAGTTCTGGCTCTGTTGTTTGCTGATTTAAAATACAAGGAGCAGAAAAATCTTCGAGTAAAACCGCAACAGGCTTTTCTAAAATATTGTCAAAGCTAAATGTTTGAGTCGTATTTGTTACATCAAGTACATGATCTAGCTTTTTACCTTTATATTGCAGAGCAATACTTTGCCCATTGGCATCAAGTAGTTCAATAGCAAAAGGTATATGAAGCGGTTTATTCTCTGGCTGATTAGCCGGCGCTGCTTGCTCGATTGTCAAAGTGTATGTATTTGAGCTGCTATCAAATTCTTGAATTGTATTTAAACGCGGTGTACCTGATTGGCTGTACCATTGTTTAAATTGCTCTAAATTAACACCTGATGCATCGCTCATTGCACTTACAAAGTCATCACATGTAACTGCTTGCCCATCGTGGCGCTCAAAGTAAAGCGTCATCCCTTTTTGAAAGTTAGTTTCACCCAGTAATGTGTGCATCATACGGATAACTTCAGCACCTTTATCGTATACAGTTACTGTATAAAAGTTATTCATTTCAATAACTTTCTCAGGGCGAATTGGGTGAGCCATAGGGCCTGCATCTTCGCTAAACTGATGCGTACGCATAACTTTGACCGCATCAATTCGGTTAAGTGCACGAGAGCCTAAATCACTACTGAACTCTTGGTCTCTAAATACAGTTAACCCTTCTTTTAGCGATAACTGAAACCAATCTCTACAAGTAACTCGGTTACCTGTCCAGTTATGAAAGTACTCATGCCCTACAATGGATTCAATCGTATGGTAGTCTTTATCTGTCGCTGTTTCTTGATTGGCTAATACGCATTTACTATTAAAAACGTTTAGCCCTTTATTTTCCATCGCGCCCATGTTGAAAAAGTCGACGGCTACAATCATATAAATATCAAGGTCATACTCTAAATTAAAGCGTTCTTCATCCCACTGCATTGCCTTTTTGAGTGAGGCAATAGCATGGGGCGTTTTAGATAAATTACCTTTATCAACAAACAATGCTAATTCTACATCTCTGCCGCTTTTAGTCGTGTACGTATCTTTTAAAACATCAAAATCGCCCGCTACAAGTGCAAATAAATAGCTCGGCTTTTTAAATGGGTCTTGCCATTTCACAAAATGACGACCATCTTGTGTTTCACCACTGTCTACTTGATTACCATTAGAAAGAAGTTGTAGATACTTTTTATCGGCAATAATAGTTACATCAAACGTGGTAAGTACATCAGGGCGATCCATGTAATAAGTGATCTTTCTAAAACCCTGCGCTTCACACTGTGTACAATACGCACCGCCAGATAAATACAAACCCTCTAGAGAAGTATTCGTCTCAGGCGATATCTCGGTCACAATACTTAATTGGCAACTATCCGGTAGGTTATTAATTATTAGCTGCTCGCCAATAATTTCATAATCAGTTATATCAACCGTATCAATAGATAAAGACAGTAAGCGTAAATCAATACCATCAAGCACTAAAGGTGCTTTTTTATCACCAACACGCGTAAGCGTTAGCAAAGAGCTTACTTTGGTTGATAATGGCTGTAAGTCAAAGGTTAGCTCTGTGTGGTCAATTAAAAAATCAGGAGCTTTATAGTCTTTAAGATATTGTGCTTGAGGTTTACTTGATTCAGTCATAGATACTCCAAAACAGCTCCTTTTAAGTTAAAAGGAGCTGTTTAAAATTAGGCGGATTGTTTTGGCTTAATACGTAAAATTTTAATACCCAAGTAGGCATAAACCACCGCTAAAACAGGGTTAATTAAATTAAAGAAAGCGTAGAGTGCATAATCAAAAGGATTTATTAGTAAAACGCTTTGCATATATGCGCCACAAGTGTTCCATGGAATTAGTGGGCTGGTAATTGTACCGCCATCTTCCAATGTACGAGATAAGTTAACAGGCTTCAAACCACGTTTTTCATATTCATCTTTAAACATACGACCAGGTACAACAATTGCAATATATTGATCGGCCGCTATCACGTTAGTACCAATACACGTTGCTATTGTTGCCGCAATTAACGATCCCGTACTTTTAGCTATTTTAAGTATGCTTTTAACAAAAATATCCAAAAGGCCTGTTTTTTCCATAATGGCACCAAACATCAGTGCAGTCATAATAAGCCATGTGGTTGTAAGCATTCCGGACATACCGCCACCACTAAGTAGGGAGTCCATTTTGTCATCGCCTGTACTTATGCTAAAACCATCAAAAAACGTCGTCCAAACAAGCTTAAAGTAGCCAACTAGCTGTCCTTGAGAAACATCAATTTGGCTAGCAATTAAATCAGATTGAAACAACATGGCCCAAACAGCGCCTACAACAGCACCGATAGAGATAGCAGGAAAGGCCGGCATTTTTTTAATCGCTAAAACTAAAAGTACAATTAGCGGGATTAGCATTTCAAAACCAATATTAAAGTTTTGCTGTAAAATAGCAGTTATTTCATCAATACGCCCCGCTTCGCTTGAAGCAGTTGCGTTAAAGCCCATGAATATAAATATAATCAGTGCAATTACAAAACTAGGGACTGTCGTCCACAGCATATGTTGAATATGCTCAAATAAATCAGCGCCTACAACTGCTGGCGCTAAGTTGGTAGTTTCTGACAGCGGGCTTAGCTTATCTCCAAAGTACGCGCCAGATATAACCGCGCCTGCTGTAACTGTTTGCTCAAGCCCAAGACCCGT
>NZ_AUTP01000187.1:0-26979 GCF_000498075.1 Pseudoalteromonas sp. TAB23 | reverse complement strand
CGGCTTGGCTTACTATTACAGCACTAGCTTGAGTAGTTTCAAGTTGCGATCGATATTTTGAGTTCGCTAAAAATGCAATATGCCCAGAATGGGCATTTGCAAGTGTCGCTATTTTTTTTATTTCTAAAGCGCCATCACCCTGAAGTTCGGCGCCTAGAAGTTCCGCAATTTGCGAAAGCGTATAATTTTGCATAGAGTGATTATTTCTTACTAACAGCGGCTACAACTTTAGATGAAAGATCAGTCACTTCTTTAGGGTTAAAGTAAATAGTAGTGTCTTTTACTTTAACTTCGTCGAAGTCGCCGTCTTTAGCAATCTCTTCAATTGTTTTGATGATTACACCTTGAACTTTAGCAAGCTCTTGGTTTTGACGCGCTTTAATCTCTTGCTCTAAAGGGCGACCTTGTTCAGCAAGATTTTTTTGCATGCCTTGAATTTTTTCACGCAGAGTATCTTTTTGAGCTTGGCTCATAGTTGTACTTTCACGTTTAAATTTTTCAGCTTCAAAACGAATATCGCCTTGTAACTTTTCAAGCTCTTGACGACGTTCAGCAAACTCAGTTTGTAAAGACTGTTCAATTTTAGCCATTTGAGGAATTTGCTTGTAGATTTCCTGCATATCAACAATACCTACTTTGTGTGCAAATGCATTCACAGAAGTACCCATCATTAACGTTGCTAAAACTGCTACAGCTGTTGATTTAAATAATTTTTTCACAAAAAACTCCTTTAGAAAGTGTTACTAATGTTAAAGCTGATGGTTTTCGTATCGTCATCTTCTTCTTTTTGCAATGGATACGCAAAACTGATCAGCATTGGACCCATTGGAGAGATCCATTGTAATGAAAGACCGGTTGAAACCCTAAAACGCATTGGGTCTGAATAGTCATCTAATTTAGCACGTTCATCAACGCCTAAGTTTTGATAGCGGTCTACGTTAAACTCAGTATCCCATACGTTTGCAGCATCAACAAAGAAGCTAGTACGTACAGAGCTGGTATTTTCTTCATCTAAGAATGGTGTAGGAACAATTAGCTCCATACCTGCCACTGCTTTAGCATTACCACCAATACGGCCTTGTGGCACTAGAATATCAAATTCTGATGCACCACCAATGCTACCGGTTGTAGTACCGTCTGCACCTGGCGTACCCGGAATAGACTGCGGTATACGCGACACAGCACGTGGTAATATTGTATTACGGTCAAAGCCACGTAGTTCCATTTCCGTTATACGGAAGTACTCTTGGAATGGAAGTGTTTGCTCATACCCGTTTGTAGAACCATAACCATTACCATAACCAAGTGCTGCACGCGTTGAGAATACCCAACGGTGGTCATTTGATATAGGCCAGTAAAAACGCGAATCGTAATTCAGTTTAAAGTACTGAAGATCTGAGTTAGGCGTTGTTGCTGTTAAGTTTAGAGTTTGACGCGAACCCGCTGTTGGGAATAAACCACGGTTAACGGTGATACGCGACCAGCCAACACTCAGCTCATACTTAGTAAAGTCAAAGCCTGCATCTGGGTTATCTGGATCTAAGAATGTTTCACGAAGTACACGCGTTTGCTCGTACTCTGCAATATCCGAAAGCTCTTCTTTAATCCAACGGGCGCCAAAGTTAACACGATTTACAGCATCAATTGGAAAACCAATATTTGTGCCTAAACCATAACTTTTCGATTTATATTCAACAAGACTGAATTTACTTGCATCGTAGTTTCTGTAAAAGATGCTACTGCCTTGCGATACACCATCTGGCGTAAAGTATGGGTCTGTGTACGATAAGCTTAAGCTTTCAGAACCTGTAGACGTATTAAGGTTTAAACCAATTTGGTTACCTGTGCCTAAAAAGTTAGATTCTGTTACACCAATATTAAACTGCAGACCTAAGTAAGAACCATAAGCAAGACCAGCATTAAAGCTACCTGCAGATTGCTCTTTTACAGTGAAGTCTACATCTACTTGGTCATCCACACCGGGTACAGGCACTACATTAAAATCAACAGTTTCCATGTAAGGTAGGCGTTGAATTTGCAGTTTTGAACGCTCAAGGTTTTGATTAGATAACCATGCGCCTTCAAGTTGTGTCATTTCACGACGAAGTACTTCATCTGCCGTATTTTGGTTACCGCCAACAATAATACGACGAACGTATACACGCTTACCTGGATTAACCGATAGTGTTAATTGTACTTCTTGCTTTTCGTCGTCAATTTCTGGAATTGTACGCACTTCAGCATTAGCGTAACCAAAACGTGCTAAGTAGCTTTTAATAAACTCTTCAGATGAAGTAACTACAGAACCGTTATAAAGCTCACCCGCTCTAAGTGGGATAACACTTTTAATTAAGTCTTCACGGCCAAGCAAGTCACCAATAAAGTCAAAACCTTTAACTTTATATTTTACGCCTTCAGTTAAGTTAGCTGTAACGTAAACTGATTCACGTTCAGGGCTCACTGAAACTTGCGTTGAGTCAATATTGAAACGCAGGTAACCACGGTCTAAATAATAACTACGAATTTTTTCTAAATCGCCTTCAATGGTTTGCTTTTGGTAACGGTCGCTACCCATAAACTGCCACCAAGGTAAATCTTGCTGCGATTCAGCAAGTTTAAGAAGCTCTTCATTAGAAAAAAGTTCATTACCCACTAAGTTAATTTGGCGGATAGAAGCAGCATCACCTTCATCAAACTCTAACTTAAGTTTAACGCGGTTACGTGGCAGCTTAGTAATACTGATATCTACTTTAGCGTTGTATTTACCAATGCTGTGGAAAAACTCAACTAAGCCTTTTTCGATACTATCGATAACGGTTTTATCAAGTGGTTCACCTTGGCGAATATCTTGCTGATCAAGAGACTCATTAAGTTGCTCGTCTTTAATGTCTTTATTGCCTTCAAACTCAATAAAGCTGATGGTAGGACGTTCCGTTACTTTAAAAATAACGTTGTTGCCATCACGAAGTGCTTTTATGTTATCAAAGTGCCCAGAACGATAAAGTGACTTTATTGTTTTTGAAATCGTATAGTCATCAACATTATCGCCTACGTTAATAGGAATATGTGTTAGCGCTGCACCAAGTGCTACGCGCTGCAAACCTTCAACTTTCAGGTCTTCAACAATAAAGGAGTTTTGGCCTAGGGCTGCAAAACTTGCACCCAATAAACTTGTTATTGCCAAATGTTTTTTTATAGCCATTTTATTATCTTTATCCTTTACAACTGTATTACCGCATAACACCTTACTAGTGGTGCTTTACAATCGTGTTCTAATTAGTAATTTGCCACGCTGTAACTACAAACGCGATACATCATTGAACAAAGCGAAACATGTTAGAAAAATGAGCAACAAGGCACCCACTTTAAAACCAAACTCTTGTGTCTTTTCAGAGACCGGCTTTTTACGAAAAAGTTCAATTATGTAATACATTAAGTGTCCGCCATCAAGCACTGGTAAGGGTAATAAATTAAATACACCCAAGTTAACGCTTATTAAGGCTAAAAAGCTTAAAAAGGCCACTAACCCATAGCTTACGCTAGTTCCAGCGCCTACTGCAATGCCCACAGGGCCACTTAAATTTTTAACCGAAACCTGGCCTGTAATTAAATTACCAATCATGTCAAAACTGAGTGTAATTAAGCGCCACGTTTCTTTTGTGCCTCGCACGATACTATCGAGCGGGCCGTAATGCCTTGTCTCTACATAGCCATCAGGCCATTGCTGTACAACAGGAGCAACACCTAAAAAGCCTTGCTCAATACCGTTATTATCAATGCGCCCTTTAGGGGTAACTGTAATGGCTTGTATAGTATCTTGTCTTTTTACACTAAATTGTAAAGATTTGTTAGCTGATTGCGTAATAAGATTAACTAATTGCTGCCAATTGCTTATTGTTTCACCGTTTACAGCCAAAATTGTGTCGTTAACTTGTAAATTAGCGTGTTCTGCGGCTGAGTCTTTAGTTACGGCGGCAATTGTTAAAGTTGCTTGAGGTCTAAATGGCACAATACCTAACGAACTTAATGGTGGTACGTCTCGCTGGTCAAGCTTCCAACCCTCTAAATTAAGCGTTTTAACGCGTGGTTGAAGGTTTTTATCACGAACAATAACTTCAACGCTTTCTTCGCCTAAGTTAGACATAAGCGCAAACGTGGCATCTTGCCATGTCGTTATGTCATCATCACCAATTTTTATAATATGTTGAGAAGGCATAATGCCCGCCTGCTCTGCGCGACTGCCTTCGGTTATGCTGCCAACAACTGGCTTAACCGATTGCACACCTACCATATACATCACCGCAAGAGCAAAAATGGCAAACAAAAAGTTAGCCATTGGTCCCGCAGCAACAATAGCAATACGTGCTTGTACAGATTTAGAGTTAAACGACAAGTGGCGTTGATTTGCTGGTACGTCATCAACTCGCTCATCAAGCATTTTTACATAACCACCTAATGGAATAGCGGCAATCACGTATTCGGTATTATATTTGTCATGCCATTTTAACAGTGGCTTACCAAAACCAATTGAAAAACGCAGCACTTTAACGCCCATTTTTCGTGCAACCCAAAAATGGCCATATTCATGTATGGCCACTAAAATACCAAGCGCTAAAATAAATGAGCCAAGATTCCAAAAAAAATCAAACATATTAATGCGCCACTTTTGTTATAAATTCTGAAGCGCTAATACGCGCTAATTTATCACACTCTAAAATTTCATCTAGGCTTTGCACATTGGTGTAAGTTGCAGCTTCTAGCGTCTGTGCATTTATTTTGTATATATCGGTAAAACCAATTTTACCGTTTAAGAATGCGCCCACAGCTATTTCATTTGCTGCGTTAACTGTTGTTGTCGCGCCCTGCCCTGCACTACACGCATCAATCGCTAATTGTAAATTTGGATAACGAGAAAAATCAGGTTTAGTAAACGAAAAATCACAAATGTCAGAGAAGTTTAACGGTTTAACACCCGCATTAATTCGCTCAGGATACGCAAGTGCATGGGCAATTGGCGTGCGCATATCAGGGTTACCCATTTGCGCTAAAATAGAACCATCGTGATACTGCACCATTGAATGAATAATACTTTGAGGATGAATAACTACATCAATATCACTAGCATCACAATTGAATAACCACTTAGCTTCAATAAACTCTAAGCCTTTGTTCATCATAGTTGCGGAATCTACTGATATTTTTTGACCCATCGACCAGTTAGGGTGTGCAACGGCTTCACTTACGGTTACATCTTTTAACGTATTTATATCACGCGTTAAAAACGGGCCACCAGAGCCGGTAAGCAAAATTTTACTTACGCCATGTTGCTGTAGTTTTTGATCGCCTTTGGCATTTTGTAACGAAGAAGGTAGGCATTGAAAAATTGCATTATGTTCACTATCTATTGGCAGCAAAGTGGCTTTATGTTGTTTAACTTTATCAATAAACAACTGACCTGACATAACTAAAGATTCTTTATTAGCTAGTAGTACTTTTTTACCCGCTTCAACAGCACTTAATGTGGGTAGTAAACCAGCTGCACCTACAATTGCCGACATTACAATGTCAACATCAGGATGAGCACATAAGTCACTCATTGCTTGCTCACCGTGCATAACAAGAGTTTGGCACTGAGTATTAGCTAAATACGCAGATAATTGCTCTGCGGCCTGCTGGTTAGCCATAATCGCATAAAGCGGTTCATGTTCAATACACAACTCCGCCATTTTCTTTGCATTTTGTCCTGCAGCCAAAACAAAAACATCAAATAACTCTTTATTGCGCGACACAACATCAAGTGTACTTAAACCAATTGAGCCCGTTGCGCCTAAAATAACCAGCAATTGCTTTTGGCTCATAAACTAAGAGTCCACGCATAGCACATAACAAACATTGGAGCAGCAGCCGTTAAGCTGTCAATTCTATCTAAAATACCGCCGTGTCCTGGTAAACATCGACCGCTATCTTTTAAACCAGCTTCACGTTTAAACATGCTTTCCAGTAAATCACCTACCGCAGAAAACAAAGCAATAAATGCTGTCATTATCGCGTACACAGGCCATACAACTAAATCAACATCGGTAAAGTGACAAAATGCTAATACAAAAATAATAGAAGCGACTACACCGCCTGCTAACCCTTCAATTGTTTTATTAGGGCTTACTTTAGGCATTAACTTATGTTTACCAAAACTTTTACCCGTAAAGTAAGCACCCACATCTGCGCTCCATACAATACCGAGTACCACTAAAATAAGCACCGAACCAAAATGAGTTGATTCAGCATATTGCGCGCTACGTAGTGTATTTAGAGCAAGCCATAGCGGTACAAGCGTGAGTAGCCCTGCAATGCCGCGCATAACTAGGCCTTCATTCCACGCTTTAGCCATCTCTGGGTAGCGCCAAATTAAATAGCTAGCAACAATCCACCAAGCAAACGAAAGCGTAAATACGTAATTTGCATCACCGGCTAGCTTGCCATTTTCCCATAATGATTCAATAGGCCAATGTAAATTAAGCAAGGCAAGTAAAGCGCCAATAAACACAACAAAGGCAGCACGTTTAAGCTTGTCGCAAAGGCCCATAAATGCAGACCATTCCCATGCGCCTAATAATACAATTGCACCAGCAAAGTAACTAAATAACGTAAGCGGTGTATAAAAAACCAAAGCCAATGCTAATGGAGCTAGCACTAGAGAGGTTAAAATTCGTTGTTTTAACAAAATGTGACCCTTATTCTATTTAGGTTTGAGCGAGTAATTGTTTTATTTGTTCGCCCGTACAACCAAAACGTCGCTCTCTGGCAACGTAACACGCAATGGCCTCAGCAAATGCTGCTTCATTAAAATCTGGCCAAAGTGTCTCGGTAAAGTAAAGTTCTGCATAAGCAACTTGCCATAGTAAAAAATTACTAATACGAACATCGCCACCAGTGCGAATAAGTAAATCAGGTTCTGCCTGATCTGCCATGCTCATATGCTGTGCTAAGCGCTCTTCTGTAATATCTTCTGCGTTTAGTGTGCCCTGCGCAACTTGCAAAGCAAGTTGTTTTGCCGCATTGGCAACATCCCAACGACCACCGTAATTAGCTGCAACATTTAAACGCAACCCGGTGTTATTTTCAGTCAGCTTATGCGCAGCGTCTACCTTGCTACGTAATCCTTCAGAAAATCGTGATAAGTCTCCAATAATGGTCAGTTTTACATTGTTTTTATGAAGCTTTTTAACTTCCTTTGTTAAAACAAATAAGAAAAGCTCCATTAAAGTGTTTACTTCGTCTTCAGGGCGGCGCCAGTTTTCACTACTAAAAGCAAATAAGGTTAACGATTGTATCCCTAATTTAGTACAAAACTGAACAGATTGACGAACTGCGTCTACGCCTTTTTTATGCCCATACACACGAGGTCTATTTCTAGCTTGCGCCCAACGTCCGTTCCCATCCATGATGATAGCAACATGTTTGGGTAAACATTGCTGTGAAATTGTGTCAGCATCTAGAACCATAAATATCGAGTATTCCATAAAAAAACGCCGCCTAGTATACCCTAGACGGCGTTTCAAAACTAATAATTTTAATAGGTCCTGTCGACCTTTCAGGATTGTAATTTGTTCAATCTAGGGGTGACTTAATCGCGGCGCGAGATTTGTAACCTACTGGACTAAGCAAAAATCGAGTAACAAAGAGTTAATCGCCCCTAGGCAGAACCCTTTGGGCAGCGCGTGTTTGGATTTTATGCATCGTTATAGCCTAATTATGGGGAATAACCACACAACATAGGCTCTGCCTTGCCTAAAAACCAAACACACTGCTGCAAATTCAACCTCGAAAGATAAACAGGACCTTACTTAGATTTCCATCAATTCTGTTTCTTTGGCAGCTAATAAAGTATCCATTTCTTTAATAAACTTATCAGTAAGCTTTTGAATCGCATCATCTGATTGACGCGCTTCATCTTCAGATATGTCTTTATCTTTTAATAAACCCTTTACATCGCCATTAGCATCACGACGAATGTTACGAATAGCAACACGACCGCCTTCAACTTCGCCACGTACAATTTTGATTAGGTCTTTACGACGCTCTTCTGTAAGTGGAGGAAGTGGTACGCGAATAACAGTACCTGCCGACATAGGGTTTAAACCTAAGTCAGATGCCATAATTGCTTTTTCAACAGCTTGCGCTAAAGACTTATCAAATACACCAATAGCAAGTGTACGAGAATCTTCAATTGTTACGTTAGCAACTTGGTTTAAAGGCGTTGGTGCACCGTAGTACGACACCATAATGCCATCTAGGATTGCAGGATGTGCACGGCCAGTACGAATTTTAGATAATTGGCTACCTAGTGCAGTTACACTTTTTTGCATGCGCGCTTGCGCGTCTTTTTGAATATCGTTAATCACGGTTTAATCCTAATTATTTGATTATTTCATCTGAGGCTTGTGAAGAAATAAGTGTTCCTTCTTCTTCACCCATAATTACGCGTTTTAGCGCGCCTGATTTATTCATGTTAAATACGCTCAATGGCATATTGTGATCGCGGGCTAGAGTAAATGCCGCTAAATCCATAACTTTTAATTCTTTTTCAATGATTTCATTGTAGCTTAAGTGGGTATAAAGCGTCGCATCTGGGTTTTTAACAGGGTCATCACTGTATACGCCATCAACCTTAGTCGCTTTAATTACCGTATCCGCTTCAATTTCGATACCGCGTAAACATGCTGCAGAATCGGTAGTGAAAAATGGGTTACCAGTACCCGCTGCAAAAATAACTACGCGGCCAGTTTTCAATAAACTAATTGCTTCAGCCCAGTTATAAGCGTCACATACACCATTAAGCGGAATAGCCGACATAAGACGACAATTTACAAATGCACGGTGTAGCGCATCACGCATTGCAAGGCCGTTCATAACCGTTGCAAGCATACCCATGTGATCGCCTACTACGCGATTCATACCTGCTTCTGCAAGTGATCCACCGCGTAAAAAGTTACCTCCACCAATAACTAAACCCACTTCTACGTCGAGCTCTACTAGCTCTTTAATTTCTTGTGCCATACGGTCTAAAACTTTAGGATCGATGCCGAAGCCTTCGTCTCCCATTAAAGCTTCACCACTTAATTTGAGAAGAACACGTCTAAAAATAGGTTTGCGATTGATAGTCATAGTATTGGGGCCAACTTTTATTGAATTATGGATAAAAAATAACCGCGCTTATGTTAAACATAAAAGCGCGGTTATTTTAAAGAATTTCTAGCTGCGAAGCAAAACCAAATAGTACTTTAATTGCATCTAATTTCATTATCCTTCACAAATAGTAATCTTACTTAGCTTTAGCAGCAGCAATTTGAGCAGCAACTTCAGCAGCAAAATCTTCTTCTTTCTTCTCGATACCTTCACCAACTTCTACACGTACGAAGCTAGTAACTGTTGCGTTTTTCTCTTTAAGAATATCGCCAACAGTTTTCTTAGGCTCCATGATGAAAGCTTGACCAGTAAGAGAAACCTCACCAGTGAATTTTTTCATGCGGCCAACAACCATCTTCTCAGCGATTTCAGCAGGCTTGCCTTCATTCATCGCGATTTCGATTTGTACTTGCTTTTCTTTAGCAACAACATCGGCTGGTACATCTGAAGGTGTTAAGTATTCAGGGCTAGATGCAGCAACGTGCATTGCAACGTGCTTAAGTGTTTCTTCATCAGCAACACCCGCAACAACAACACCGATACGATCGCCATGACGGTACTCAACTAGGTTTTCACCAGTTACATACTGTAAACGACGTACATTGATGTTTTCGCCAATTTTAGTCACTAGCTCAACACGGTCTTCTTCAAACTTAGCTTGTAAGTCTTCGATAGAGATAGTGTCAGCAATTGCAGCGTCAGCAACTTTGTTAGCAAATGCTAAGAAGCTTACGTCTTTTGCAACGAAATCTGTTTGACAGTTAACTTCTACTAGTACTGCAACACCCACGTTTTGCTTGATGATGATAGTACCTTCAGCAGCAATGTTACCTGCTTTTTTAGCAGCTTTAGCAGCGCCACTTTTACGCATGTTTTCAATCGCTAACTCGATGTCGCCATCAGTCTCAGTTAACGCTTTTTTACAATCCATCATGCCAGCGCCTGTGCGCTCGCGTAATTCTTTAACTAGGGCAGTAGTTACAGCCATTAGTAAATCCTCAAATCTGAAATCAGGTTAGATAAGCGGGTTACCCGCTCGACAAGAATAGCAAGTCTTCACCTTAAAAAGATGAAGACTTGATGACAGCTAATTACTCAGCTTCAACGAAATCGTCTTTCTCAGCTTGAGCAACGATGTTATTCTCGCGACCTTCAGTAATAGCAGCTGCAACAGCGCTAGTGTAAAGGCTTACAGCACGGATAGCATCATCGTTACCAGGTACGATGTAATCAACACCGTCTGGGTTAGAGTTAGTATCTACGATTGCAACAACTGGAATACCTAGGTTGTTTGCTTCACGGATAGCAATGTGCTCGTGGTCAGCATCGATAACGAAAAGCGCGTCTGGAAGACCGCCCATGTTTTTGATACCACCAAGGCTCTTTTCAAGCTTTTCCATTTCGCGGTTAAGCGTTAACGTTTCTTTCTTAGTTAACTTCTCGAAAGTTCCGTCTTGGCTTTGTGCTTCAAGGTCTTTAAGACGCTTGATTGATTGACGTACAGTTTTCCAGTTAGTCAACATACCACCTAACCAACGGTGATTTACGAAGAACTGGTCGCTTTCTAAAGCAGCTGATTTAACTGCGTCGCTTGCTGCGCGCTTAGTACCAACGAAAAGAACTTTACCTTTGTTTGCTGCAGCACTTGATAAAAACTTAAGTGCGTCGTTGAACATTGGTACAGTTTGCTCAAGGTTGATGATATGTACACGGTTACGTGTGCCGAAGATGAAAGGCTTCATCTTAGGGTTCCAGTAACGTGCTTGGTGACCAAAGTGAACACCAGCTTGAAGCATATCGCGCATTGAAACGTTTGCCATTTTATAGATCCTCTATAGTTGTTTAGGGTTAGGCCTCCACATATCCCATAGCACCAACACCGAAGTAATTAAACTTCAAATGCACCCAAGTGTATGTGACGATACGTGTGTGTGTTAAAATAAAATTGTGTTTGCCTTAAATACAAAAAATCATTTAAGAATTTATTTGTAAAAAGACGGCGCGCTTTATACCATATTAAAATTAAATACTCAACGTCGCGTGCAAAATTTGTTCGACGATAAATGTTAAAAACTCAACTTTGGAGCCTCAATGAGCGCTATTATCAAGACCCCTGAAGAAATAGAGAAAATGCGCGTAGCTGGGCGCTTAGCGGCCGATGTACTTGAAATGATCGGCCCTCATGTAGTGCCAGGTGTTACCACCGATGAGCTAAATACACTTTGTCATGATTATATTGTTAATGTGCAACAAGCAATCCCTGCTCCGTTAAATTATCATGGCTTTCCAAAATCAGTTTGTACGTCAGTTAATCATGTTATTTGTCACGGAATTCCAAATGACAAAGCATTAAAAGAAGGCGACAGTGTAAATATCGACGTAACTGTCATTAAAGATGGTTACCACGGCGACACATCTAAAATGTTCCACGTTGGTACACCAAACATTCAAGCTAAGCGTCTTGCAGAAGTAACACAAGAAAGCTTATACCTTGCTATTAAAATGGTAAAACCAGGTGTGCGCTTGGGTGATATTGGCTCAGCAATTCAAAAATATGCAGAGAGCTTTAACTACTCAATTGTACGTGAATATTGCGGCCACGGTATCGGCGCAGGATTTCATGAAGAACCACAAATAATGCATTACGGTAAAGCCGGTACTGGCGAAGCCTTAAAAGCAGGTATGTGTTTAACTATTGAACCTATGGTTAATGCGGGTAAACGCCAATGTAAGCTTCTTAAAGATGATTGGACAGTAGTAACACGCGACCGTAGTTTGTCTGCACAGTGGGAACATACTTTATTAGTGACTGAAAATGGTGTTGAAATTTTAACGCTACGATCAGATGATACTATCGAGCGGATCATAGAACACTAATAAAACCGAAACACTTGATAAGAAAATTCTTATCCGTGTGAAAGGTTCAACAAGGAGCCAGCCCACGTGGCATTACCCAACAAAGTAAAAAAGTTGCTTAGCGATGCAGAGCAACTTAGTGATTATCGCGATTGTTCTAGCTATTTTTATAAATGGTTACATAACGAATTTTCTAAACAACCGGTTGGGAATTTAATTAATGCCCGGGCTGAGTTTATTGACCGCCTACTCATTAAGCTTTTTCATGTTTACGACTTAGCGCGCGAACCTGATTTAGCATTAATAGCGGTAGGCGGATACGGACGTGGTGAGCTACATCCCTACTCCGACATCGACTTTTTATTGCTTGTAACTAAACCGCCAAGCGAAGAAATATGCGAAAAAATAGGCCAGTTTGTCACCATGCTATGGGATCTCAACTTAGAGATTGGTCACAGCGTGCGTACAATAGAACAAGCCATTGAGCAAAAACGTGAAGACGTTACTTTTGCCACCAGCTTGCTCGAAAGCCGTCTTATTTTTGGTAACCACATTGAGTTTGAAAAACTCAAAATGCATATTCTTGAAACGCCAGTATGGCGCTCAGGTGAATTTTTTACTGCCAAAGTTCAAGAACAAAACTTACGCCACAGAAAGTGCCACGGCACCGCGTATAATCTTGAGCCAAACATTAAAGAAAACCCCGGTGGTCTGCGCGACTTACAAACCATTATTTGGGTGGCAAAAAAGCATTTTAGAACCGAAACCCTGCAAGAGTTAATAAGCCACGGCTACTTAACTCACGAAGAGTTTCAAGAGCTTTCTGAGTGCCTAGAAAACCTATGGAACATTCGCTTTGCACTGCATTTAGCTGCAGGTCGAGCTGAAAACCGCTTATTGTTTGATCATCAACCGCAAGCTGCCGAAATTTTAGGTTTTGGTAGCGACGGTAAAGCCTCTGTTGAGCGTATGATGAAACGCTTATTTAGAATAATGAGCCGCGTGCGCGAGCTTAACCAAATGCTACTTTCATACTTTGAACAAAGCATAATGCCCGAAAGTAGTGCTGTGGCAGCAATAGAACTCGACAGAAACTTTGAGCAAGTAGGTCATCAAATACGCGTAAAAGATCCGTCGGTATTTTTTAGACGCGACCAACTCTTTGTATTGTTTGAGCACATAGCCGATAACCCAGCAATAACGCATATTTACCCAAGTACTATTCGTACTATTCGCCAAGTGCGCCGTCGTTTATTGGGCGATTTGCAAGATTACGCAGCCTGTCGCGAAGCCTTTTTACGCTTAGTTAAACATCCTAACGGCATGGGCCGCGCATTTACGCTCATGCACAAGCACGGCATGCTTGCCGCCTACTTACCGCAGTGGCGTAATATATTTGGGCAAATGCAGTTTGATTTGTTTCACGCTTACACCGTAGATGAGCACACTCACAAATTAATCAAAAACATTTACGAATATTTTGATAAAACAGGCATTAGCGAGTTTCCTATTTGTAGTGAAATAGTCACTCGAATGGACAAACCAGAGCTACTTTATTTAGCCGGTATATTTCACGACATTGCTAAAGGCCGAGGTGGCGACCACTCAGAACTTGGCGCTGTTGACGCAATAGCATTTGCTAAATTACATGGTTTTTCATCGGTGGATGCAAAGCTCGTTGCATGGCTTGTAAGTAATCATTTACTTATGTCGGTTACCGCACAGCGTAAAGACATTAACGACCCTGCTGTAATAAAAGACTTCGCTACACGCGTTAAAACAGAGCGCCAACTCGACTACTTATATTGTTTAACCGTTGCCGACATACGTGCAACCAACGACAACTTATGGAACGATTGGAAAAACACCCTACTGCGTGAGCTCTACTTACACACGCAGCGCGCTTTGCGCCTAGGACTCGAAAACCCAATGGATCAACGCGACCAAATTCGCGATAAAAAGCACCAAGCTAAACAACGCTTAATAAATCTGGGTTATCAAGAGGAAAAAATTGATTTAATTTGGAGCCGCTTTAAAGCCAACTACTTTACCGCCTTTAGCGAACAGCAAATATCATGGCAAAGTGAGCATTTATTAAGTAGCACAGACTTAAGTCAGCCAAGTGTTGTTGTATCTAACAAAGCTATGCATGGTGGCACACAAGTATTTGTATACAGCCCCTACTCTGGCCCACTGTTTGCCCGATTAGTAAGTGTGATTGGCTCTAAAAAAGCGCAAATACAACATGCGCAAGTACTGACCACAAAAGACGGTTACGTCTTGTTTAGCTTTGTAATACTTGAAGTAAGTGGCGACCCTATTGCAAGTGGTCGAGCGCAATCAATTAAACGCGGGCTTGAGCAAGCACTAAGCGATCCGCGTAAAAAGATTCGCTTTAAAAAGAGCCGCTCTCAACGCTTTAAAGATTTTAATATTAAACCTAAAATTGTGTTGCGCCCACATGCACGCAAAGACCGTAGCTTAATAGAAATTCAAGCCGTCGATATACAAGGTTTACTAACCAAAATAGCCGAAGTTTTCCAAGCGCATTTACTACACATTCACGCTGCCCGTATTACAACGGTAGGTGAACGTGCCGAGGATTTCTTTGTCGTATCTAATAACGAATACCAAGCGCTGACTGATGAAGAACAAGCAAAAATTCATCAGGCATTACGTAAAAAATTCAACGCCGAAACAGAATAGAGGACACACATGTCAGATTTAAAAACGATGATCGAAAACGCATGGGACAACCGCGATAGCATTAGCCCAAGCACAGTATCAAGCGACGTAAAACAAGCTATTATCGACGCACTTGATTTACTTGATAGCGGCGCAGCACGCGTTGCCGAAAAAATATCAGGTGAATGGGTTGTACACCAGTGGCTTAAAAAAGCAGTCTTACTGTCGTTTCGTATTCGCGACAACCAGCCAATGAACGACGGCGTAAACCAGTTTTACGACAAAGTACCACTTAAATTTAGCGACTATACGCCAGAGCAATTTCAACAAGGCGGTATGCGCGTAGTGCCAAACGCAGTAGCGCGTAAAGGCAGCTTTGTAGGTAAAAACGTCGTACTTATGCCATCGTACGTAAACATTGGCGCATACGTTGACGACGGCACCATGGTTGATACATGGGCAACTGTAGGCTCATGTGCACAAATTGGTAAGAACGTACATTTATCAGGTGGCGTAGGCATAGGCGGCGTTTTAGAGCCTCTACAAGCTAACCCAACCATCATTGAGGACAACTGCTTTATTGGCGCACGTTCTGAAATTGTTGAAGGCGTAATTGTTGAAGAAGGCGCAGTAATTTCAATGGGCGTTTACATCAGCCAAAGCACTCGTATTTATGACCGCGAAACCGGCGAAATTCACTACGGCCGCGTACCAGCAGGCGCAGTAGTTGTACCAGGCGCACTACCGTCAAAAGATGGCACCCACAGCCTTTACGCTGCAATCATCGTAAAAAAAGTAGATAAGCAAACACGTGAAAAAGTAGGCATAAACGCCCTACTACGCTCAATTGATGAGTAACAGTCGGTTAAGTTGAGTGAAACGAAACCCAACGATACTTTGAAGTTAAGTGTTTTAGCTAAACTTTAATTGTATATAGAAAAGCTCTAAGCCCTTTGGGTCTAGAGCTTTTTTTGTTATCTGAACGTTTTCTATTATTAAATGGAGAGTTGATCATATGGATACTGAAGAAAGTAACGAGCTAGTCTATCACTACACATCTTTGGATGCTTTTATCTCTATTGTGAATAGCAGAACCTTTCGGTTTGGCGACGCAAGAGCAATGAATGACTATACAGAGATAGATCATAATATTAATCTTCTTTTAAATTTAGAAAAACAAAAACCTGAGTTAATGAAAGAATTAAATATTTCAAATGAAGGGTTTAATAAAGGCATTAAAAATATTAAGTTTTTCAAAAAGCATATTGAAAATCACTATATACATATAATGAGCTTTAGTAAAAACCCAGATTCTTTAAGCCAGTGGCGGGGATATGCAGATAACGGTACAGGAATATGTTTTAGTATCAATTTATCAGCATTACGACACTGTCTAAATAATACTTACCGCATTGCTGGGAATTGCGTTTACAAACAAGGAGAATTAAACACAGAAGCACAAAACTTATTAAAATTAGCCTCAACTTTTGATAGTGATCAATTTGAATTTGAGGCTAGAAGTAACTTTCTTGATAACTTTATCGCATTTATAACAACAGGTAAAAATGAGGCTTTTATAGACGAAGGTGAAGTAAGGTTAGTTTCTTTCATTGAAAAACTGCCACCACCTCAAGATGTGAAATTCATAAACTCTAATGGCTTTATTAAAAGCTATCTTGAAGTAAGTTTTCGAATAAATATAATTGACACAATTATACTTGGACCGTGTTGTAAATTTGCAGCTAATGACCCCGTCTTTAATGATATGTTAGACAATTTATTTTTTAATAAAAAACTCTACGAGTTAGGAGTTGATACTAACCCATATAAGCCTAAAGTTTTAAGTTCAAAGGCAACTTTCAGATAACCATAGGGTTTCGTTTCACTCAACCCAACCTACGCCGATAAAAACAATACCGAGCTGCTGCTCATTGTTAGCAATGACCTCCCAAAACCAAAAAAGCACTTATAAAATAAGTGCCTTTGTTGGTTTGCTCAATTAGTTTTCTTTACAGTGCGTTAAATACGTCGTCTGTTTTAGCTGCGCAAATAAAATCGTTTTTGTGTAGGCCTTTAATTGAATGGCTCCACCATGTAACCGTTACTTTGCCCCACTCGGTTAATAAACCTGGGTGATGGCCTTCGTCTTCTGCCATGTCGCCTACTTTGTTAGTAAACGCGATAGCTTGCTTAAAGTTTTTAAATTTATAAACACGCTCAAGCTGCATAATGCCGTCGCGTACTTCTGGTACCCAGTCTGGGATTTTAGTAATTAATTGCGCTAACTCTTCGTCAGATACTTTTGGCGCATCTACATGACAGGCTTCGCATTTTTGTGCACTTAATGAAGACATTCTAAATCCTTACTTTTAGCTTTTTTAGCATTAATGTTTAACTGGCTAATTTTTCTTTGGGTGGAAATTTTGGGTCGTGCAAACCAAGCTCTTTAGCTCGCTCAACCAAAGTCATAATATCCATTTGCGATATATCAAACAGATCATGAATCGAATTTATGGTGTAGTACTGTGGTTGCATAATATCAATACGGTACGGCGTACGCAGTACATCAAGCACATTCATTGGGCTGATTTCTGGCGTATTAGAGTATACGTACTGAGTTTCACCTGGGCTTGATAAAATGCCGCCGCCGTAAATACGCAGGCCATCTTCGGTTTGCATTAAACCAAATTCAACCGTAAACCAGTATATACGCGCAAGGTATACACGGTCTTTTTTCTGCGCTGCGTAACCTAATTGCCCGTACTTATGCGTAAACTCGGCAAAGTCAGGGTTAGTTAACATGGCGCAATGGCCAAATATTTCATGAAAAATATCTGGCTCTTGTAGGTAGTCAAATTCTTCGCGGCTACGAATAAATGTAGCTACCGGAAACTGCTTGTTTGCCAGTAATCTAAAAAACTCATCAAAGTCGATAAGCGCAGGTACTGGTGCAACTTGCCAACCGGTAGTGGCTAGTAACACTTCGTTTAGTTCGCTTAACTGCGGGATACGATCGTGCGGCAGGTTAATCTTTTTTAACCCTTGCATGTACTCGTTGCAGGCTTTGCCTTCAATGCATGCAAGTTGGCGCGCTACAAGCTCAGACCAAATTTTATTTTCTTCATCACTCCAGTGTATAACACCATTTTCGTCTGGTGTTTTGGATGTGTATTTACTTGCTTTAGCCATAAGTACCTTCTTGGGTGTGAGCCCTAAATCGGTGTCAGTGTGATACTCAAACCTATTGAATATCGAATGACCCCATACTATGCAAAAGTGAAGAAAAGTTTAATAGACAGGCTAATATCAGTATTTGGCGTGATCACCTCAATCGTAAAGTTAAAATTACACCTGTGGCACACTAAAAATACAGACCTTTAAATAAAGGCCTGTAGCTTGTTTTTATGTGTATACAATTAATTACACCTAACCAATTTTAGTAAAAGCTTGGTTTAAATCACTAATAATGTCGTTAACATCTTCAAGCCCAACCGAGAGTCTGATCAGCCCATCACTTATCCCAGCGGCGGCTCGCTCCTCTGGCGTATAAGGCGAGTGAGTCATAGATGCAGGATGCTGAATCAGTGTTTCAGCGTCGCCAAGGCTTACTGCAAGTGTACAAAGTTTCATACTATCAATAAATTGTGCGCCATCTTGTAGCGTACCTTTTATTTCAAACGCAATAACACCACCAGCGGCTTTCATTTGGTTACCAATGAACTTATAACCTGGGTGCGATTTAAGCCCCGGGTAATATACGGTGCTTACTTGTGGATGCGCTTCTAGATATTCGGCTATTGTTTGTGCGCTTTGACAATGGCGCTCTATTCTAATAGCGAGTGTTTTTAGGCCTCGATTAATTAGCCATGCGTCGTGCGGGCTTATGGTTGCACCAATGTCTTTTAGTACGGTCATTTTAATGTGTGTTATGTGCTCAAGCGATCCACATACAATACCGGCGACTACGTCTCCGTGGCCGTTTAAGTACTTGGTCGCACTGTGCATTATTATGTCGATACCGTATTTTTTGGGCGATTGCAGTAGCGGCGTTAAAAAGGTGTTGTCGACCACACTAATTAAGTTGTGCTCTTTAGCAACTGCGCCAATGAGTGCCAAATCAATCACCGCCATAGTGGGGTTGATTGGCGTTTCTACAAATATCATTTTTGAATTAGGTTTGATGGCAGCGCGTAGTTCGTCCTCGTTGGTCATATCAACAAAAGTGACTTCGATTCCCCAGCGCGGCAACATATGCGAGAAAAACGCAAAGGTACAACCATATAAAGCACTTGAGGCAACAAGATGATCTCCCTGCGATAAAAAGCTCAGTACTGAGGCTGATACAGCCCCCATACCTGTTGCGGTTGCAGCAGCTGCTTCACAGCTCTCTAGTTGAGCAACTTTTTGCTCAAGCTCTGTGGTTGTAGGATTACCTAAACGCGTATAAATATAGCCAGGTTCGTCGCCTGCAAAACGCGCAGCACCTTGTGCGGCATTTTCAAAATGAAAGGTAGAGGTTTGATACAAAGGAGAAGTGAGTGCGCCGTGCGGGTCGTTTGCTTTTTGTGGTCCGTGAATACACTGGGTGTTTATATGATGCTTGCTCATTGTAGGCTCATTTTTTGATTATTATGTTTTTGCGATTCAACAATCAAAACGTATGCGCTTACAAACAGCAAGCATGCCGGATGCTCAGATGGCTATTTGTGTAAAAACCGTGCAGCGCACGTTTGTACACAAATATTGCCACTGCTAATCTAGGGTCTGTTGATCTTTGCGGATTAAAATTTGTTCAAACTAGGGGCTATTTAATCGCGGCGCGAGGTTTGTAACCTAGTGGGCTAAGTAAAAGCCGAGCAACAAAGAGTAAATAGCCCCTAGGAAGAACCCTTTGGGCAGCGCCTGTTTGGCATTAATGCTACGTTATCACCCATTTATGGGGAATAACCACACTACATAGGCTCTGCCTTGCCTAAATACCAAACAGACTGCTGCAAATTTAACCTTGAAAGTTCAACAGACCCTAGTGTGTTGGTTCAGCCTTTTTACGGCTCATAATTTTACCTGCGATGCTTTGCACAGTGCCTTTTAGTAAGCTGCGTTTGTTTTCAAGCCGTGGTAATGGGCGACTAAGCTCCATTGCTTTGTAACCAATACGCGCTGTAAAAATACCGGCGCTGACCCCTTGCGCTGCCCGCCCCGAAAGCTTACCTAAAAGCTCAGCACTTAATGCAGTTGCAGCAAGGTCAGATACAAGCTCTGCACTGCCTACAAACATTACTTGTTTTATCAGCATACGGTACAGCTTTATACGGCTCNGTAGCCAAAACCAATGCCGTAAATTTTACCAATTTGTTCTATTAACTTAGTACCGCGCCAAAGCACAGCCATCATATCCACCAGCGCAAGTGGGCTTAGGGCAACTAGCAGTGCAGATTCAGTCGCAAAACGATTTATAAGCTTTTTAGCTTTGGTGTCTTGGGTTATTAATAAACTATTGGCGTACAGCGTCATTATTTCTTTGTCGCTGTGATGCGTCGCTACTTGGTTTTTAAAGGTTTCAAAGTTATCAAGCTCTTGGTGTTTATTAAGCTTTTCGAGCCAAGGTAATGCACCGCCTACTTGCTCGCTGTTTAAAAGCCTGTCGGCTTCAACTCGGTGCAATTGGTTACGCTTTAAACTGCGCAGCATTCGGTACTCTCGCCACAATAAGCGCCCGATTAGCAGCACGCCACTTACAACTGCTGTTAAATAAACACTGCCTAAAATAATTGACTGCTCGAAAGCAAATACTAACGAGTATGCAAACTCTAAAAGCACCAGAACTATAAAGCTAATAGCAAAAACACCTTTAAGCGTTTGCCACTTTGACTTTTTGTACACAGGTTCTAGATCTATTTCTGGCTCTAGTGCTTCATCTTCAAGTTCTTCGTAATCACTTTGTCCGTGCTGAATAATTTTTGCAGGTGCTAAAACGGGTTCGTTTTGCTCTATGCTTTGCGTATCTATGCGACGCCCTGCTTGAAATGGTTGGTTTGACTCACTCATGTTAATTTGTCTCCTAGCAGGTACTGCATGACATGATCTAATCGAATATGTTTTAGTTGTTTATCGGGGCTCGGCATTGGAGAGAACGATAAAAACTCAAATCCCTGTGCTGGCCACTCATTTTTATTAAGCATCCGCGAGGGAGGTTGNGGTAAATACGTAAGCCAATCAGGCTCGTTTAGCGGTTTACCGTAAATGCAGTCAAGTGTTTGACCTTTGTCGGTAATTTGGCGCGGCTGCGTTGCTGTAATTGACGACATAGCCATGGTTTCTATTTTTACACCATCAAACTTTAAGTGATTACTTTGCTCATGCACGAGCGAATCAAGTAGCAGTGCTAAATCTTTATGGTGCTTAGCACTTATATGATCTGACTTATTAGCTGCAAATAATATTTTGTCTATGTTGGGCTTAAATAAACGTTTAAAAAAGCCCGACTCGCCATAGTTAAAGTGTGCGAGTAATTGGTTTATTACACTGCTTTGCTCTTGGAGTGTTTCGTGCCCTTCGTTTAATGCACTAAGTACATCTACAAGTACGATTTGGCGATCGAAGTGCCTAAAGTGCTCATTATAAAATGGTTTTACGACTTCTTTTATATAGGCGTTAAAACGCTTAATTAAATGCGCTAAATTAGAACCCGCAACGACATCGTCACTATTTACTTCACCCGATACCGGGAAAAACAATAGCAATGGCGCGCCTTGTAAGCCGCCAGGCATTAGCATGCGCCCAGGTTGTAACATGGCAAGTTTGGTGTCTTTTTTAAGCCCGACTAACATGCTTTGATAAAGCTGAGCAATATGGGCAAGTGCGTTTTCATCAACGGGAGCGTTTAAGTCAAGTTGCTCAACGGCCATTAAAAAATCACTTGATGTGTTTACGCGCGAAGGCTGAGTTAATAACGGATATTGCTGCTCGCACCATTGAGCATAGCTTTGCTCAAGCATAGGTAAATCAAGGAGCCATTCACCCGGGTAGTCAATAATATCTAAATAAAGCGTTGATTGCGGCGAAAAGTGGCCGCGCAGCCCTGCATTACTCTGATACTTTATTGCCAAGCGCAGCGTATTAATCCGCTCGGTTGATGCAGGCCATGTAGGCATCCCATCGCTGGGTAATAATGAATTTAGCGCGCGCGTATAATTAAACGTAGGGACTTTTAACGCTTCTTGCGGCACAACTTTAGTGGCCACATGGCGGTGCTCGCGCATTACATCAAAAAAAGGTAAGTTTTTATCGTCTGCTTGGGTTGTTAAGTGTTTAACAAGCGCGGTAATAAAGGCTGTTTTACCACTACCACTTAGGCCCGTTACGGCAAGTTTTACGTGTTGGTCTAAACTGCGATGAAGCGCTTTTTGTGCTTTGCCTTTAATACTTTTAAAGGTCTTTTTTGCAAATGATTGGCTCATAAAGTGTCTTGCACCTAATTTGCCGTAATTTATCACGCTGCAAATAAGGTGCTATTAAATCCTTTAAAGTTTGTTAATTTCACGGCTCACCGTAAACTCGCTTGAAGTTACATGGCGCTCCATATCTTGAAGGCGAGTATCTACACGCGTTAAACGCTCTTTTAAATCTTGCAATGCGCGGCGCGGTGGCTCGCCCTTTTGCCATACTTTAAATTTTACTTCTAGCGGATCGTCATGCTTAGTTGAGCTTTTTGTTTGCGCTGTTGCGGGCTCTTTTTTATCTAAAATGAACCAGGCTGCAATATACGCTACCACAAATAATGGGCCACCCGTTAGCAGTACCGCACTAACAAATATAATGCGAACTAACCATAACTCCATATTAAAGTAGTCACTTAATCCCGCACATACACCGGCTATTTTACCGCGTTGTGGGTCTCTTAATAATTCGCGTTTGGCACTCATACTTTGCGTCTCCATTGTGGTGACTCTTGATCAAGCAATGCTTCAAGTGTTTCTAACCGATCGGCCATTTTTTCTGCCTTTTGCGCAAGCTCAAGTAATTGGCGATGTTCGTGTTCACTTAAACCTTGGCTTACTTGTTTTTTGCTACGGTAGTGCAAAATTAGCCACAGCGGAGCAACAAAAATCATAAACAAGATAAATGGTGCAACTAGTATCTCTGGATCAAACATAATCCTCTCCTGACAATCCGTTTTGATGTTTTTAAGCTGGGGCACATGGGCCCCATATATTTTTATATGTAATTATTTATCAGCTAGCTTCTTTTTAAGTTCGGCTAGCTCATCATCTATCTTTTCATTTTTTTGTAGATTAGCAATTTCGTCCGCTAACGTCTTTTTACCTAAATCGTAAGACTCAATTTGAGATTCTAGTCCATCAATTTTAGTTTCGTAACGTTCAAAGCGATTAAGTGCGTCTTCTACTTTTGAGCTATCAAGTGTCTTTTTCACTTCAAGGCGCGACTCAGCCGAACGTTGGCGAAGTATAATTGCCTTTTGACGAGATTTCGCATCTGCTAGCTTTTCTTGTAGTGTCGTTACTTCTTGCTGTAATTTCTCGATATGAGACTCTACATGTTCAAGTTCACTAGCGACTGAAGCAACGGCATCTGCCGACTTTTGCTTTTCAAGTAGGGCTGAACGCGCTAAATCGTCTCGGTCTTTACTTAAAGCCAGTTCGGCTTTATCTTGCCAATCGCTTACTTGTGCTTTAAGCGTATCTAAGCGGCGTACAATTTCTTTTTTCTCAGCCAATGTTTTAGCTGATGTAGAACGTACTTCAACAAGCGTATCTTCCATTTCTTGAATAATCAGACGAACCATTTTTTCTGGGTCTTCTGCTTTATCTAAAATGGCGTTGATATTAGAATTAACAATATCTGCAAAACGTGAAAAAATTCCCATAACATTTACCTCTGTAATTAAAACTTAGTTAGTCTGCTATAACTACTATCAATATGCTTGCCAACTTTTTAAAAGTTAAAATACACTTTATTTTCATTACGTTAAACTAAATATACAAATTTCTTTAGTTATCCCTACTTATGAAATACACTAACTGTTAGTAAAAATGACCAAGAGTTAGGAAATATGAGCCAATATCGCCAACAGGATAATTTACTCGGCCAATCAGATAGCTTTCTGTCTGTATTAGATCAGGTATCGCAACTGGCTAATTTAGATAAACCGGTACTTATTATTGGTGAACGCGGCACAGGTAAAGAGCTAATAGCAGCACGCTTACACTTTTTATCTAAGCGTTGGGATCAAAACTACGTAAAACTTAACTGTGCAGCGCTTAACGAAAACTTACTCGAAAGTGAATTGTTTGGCCACGAAAGCGGTGCTTTTACGGGGGCAAGCAAACGCCACGAAGGTCGTTTTGAACGCGCTAACAGCGGCACACTGTTTTTAGATGAATTAGCTAATACCTCAGCTATGGTACAAGAAAAACTGCTGCGCGTTATAGAATACGGTGAGTTTGAACGTGTTGGCGGCAAACAAACTGTAAAAGTAGATACACGCTTAGTGTGTGCTACAAACGAAGATCTTCCTTATTTAGCTGAGCAAGGTGAATTTAGAAGTGACTTACTCGATCGCCTTGCCTTTGATGTAATTACCCTGCCGCCACTGCGCGAACGCCAAGACGATATTATGCTTCTTGCTGAGCAGTTTGCGATGAATATGGCGCGCGATTTAGAGTGGGAACTGTTTAGCGGTTTTACCCGAAGCGCAACAGAAACACTGCTTAGTTATGATTGGCCTGGTAATATTCGTGAACTTAAAAATGTGGTTGAACGCAGTTTGTATCGCCACGGTAGTGAACATATCCCCGTTCACCAGATTATTTTAGACCCATTCGATAGCCCATTTAGACCAAAAGCGCGCATTAAAGCACCTATAGCGGCTCAAACTGTTAACGCCGAGCCTATTGTTGTTGCGCCGCCGATTGCTCAAGCAAGCGGTAATATAGCCGTCGATATTCAATTTCCGTGCAGCTTAAAAGAGCGCTCAAACGACTTTGAAATAAACATGATTAATAAAGCGCTCGAACATAGCCAATTTAATCAAAAGAAAACTGCAGAAGTACTTGGTTTAACGTATCATCAATTACGTGGTTATCTTAAAAAATACAACTTGTTGGATCAACAATAGTCAGAGGTTATGCGGGTGCATAAATTATTACTTGTTTTGCTTGCCACCACTTTAGTTGGTTGCCTTGATAGCAAAGAAGAAATCATAGAAGAAAAAAACCAAGGCTTAGTTTATTGCGCTGAAGCTAACCCTGTGTCGTTTAATCCGCAAGTCACGACCACCGGTTCAACTATTGATATAATTGCTAACCAATTATACGACCGTTTAATTAGCATTGACCCTGTTACGGCAGAATTTCAAAGTGAGTTAGCAACCGATTGGAAAATTAGTAAAGATGGTAAATCAGTTACCTTTACCTTGCGTAAAGATGTAAAGTTTCATACAACTTCTTATTTTACCCCATCGCGGGATTTTAACGCCGACGACGTTATATTCACCTTTAGCCGATTATTCGATGTATACAATCCATATCACTTTGTGGGCGATGCCAATTACCCGTATTTTCAAAGTGTGGGGATTGATCAACTTATTCGTAAAATTGTGCGCGTGTCTGACTACCAAGTCCGTTTTGAATTGTTTAATCCTGAAAGTAGCTTTTTAGCTAATATGGCCACCGACTTTGCCGTGGTACTTTCAGAAGAATACGCCATGGAACTTAAGAAAAAAAACCAAGAAAACTTATTTGATCAGTACCCTATTGGCACCGGCCCGTATATTTACAAAGAATACCGCCGAGATCACCTTGTACGCTTTTACCGTAATCCACTTTATTGGAAGCACGACGTTGCACTTGAACAATTGGTTTACGACATAACCCCTAACGGCACTACGCGTATAGCAAAAATGCTGACTAAAGAGTGCGATGTAACGGCTCATCCAAGTAGTGCGCAATTAAGTATTTTAGCGCAACGTGATGATATAAACGTTGAAAAAGAAACGAACTTAAACATAGGTTATTGGGCATTTAATACAGAACGTGCCCCGTTTGACGACTTGCGTGTACGCCAAGCACTTGCTCATGCAATAGATGTAGATAAAATAATGCAGGCGGTTTATTACGGTAACGGTACTCGCGCACAATCTATTTTGCCACCAACCTCTTGGGCGTTTGAGCCACAAGAAGATATACCTACGTTTGACCCAGAACTTGCTAAAAAGTTACTAATTGAAGCTGGCTTACCTGATGGCTTTGATATGACGATATGGGCTATGCCTGTGAGTCGTATTTATAACCCTAACGCGCGAAAAATGGCTGAGCTTATGCAAAGTGATTTACGCAAAGTGGGCGTTAATGTAAGCATTGTAGAATATGAGTGGAACACGTTTATTCAACGTATTGGCGAGCACAGGCACGACAGTGTATTACTTGGTTGGGCCGCAGATACACCCGATCCTGATAACTTTTTTAGCCCACTGCTGAGTTGTACCGCTACTTTTAGTGGTAAAAACCCAGCAAACTGGTGTAATCCCCAATTTGACTTATTGCTTACTCAAGCACTAGACACCACTGATTTAAACAAACGTAAAAAATACTACGAAGACGCACAAAGCTTAATTATTCAAGAACTGCCGTTATTACCTATTGCTCATGGCCTGCGCTTTCAAGCGAGTAGCGCCGATGTGGAAGGCATAACACTTGGCCCGTTTGGTGCTATTTCGCTTGCCAATGCGAGGAAAAAATAATGATCTTAGATTATATTTTACGTCGCCTTGGTTTATTCTTTTTTATGATACTGATGCTCAGCGTATTTACGTTTTCACTGGCGTATTTATTTCCCGGTGATCCGCTAAGTAATTTAAGCGGCATACCAAGTAGTAACTTTGCACAGCATAGTGAGCTTGAAGACAAATATTTATATAACAGCAATTACTTTATGCAATACATTGCCTTTTTAGGGCGAATATTTCAGGGTGATTGGGGGCTTTCGTTTGCCTCTGGTAATAGTGTATTTAGTCATATTGTTGATTTGTTACCGGCTACTTTAGAGCTAAGCGTATACGCATTAATTGTATCGGTTATTATTGGTGTACCGACTGGCATTTTAGGCTCTGGGTATCATAAACGTTGGCCCGACAAGCTTATAAACTCTACCACTATGGTGGGTTATTCAATGCCTGTATTTTGGCTCGCATTGTTATTAATAATGGTTTTTTCATTAAAGCTTGGCTGGTTT